>CAYOAS010000121.1:0-4464 GCA_964402015.1 uncultured archaeon
TTATTAAATTAACGAGTTAAGGTTACAAATTAAAAATCCGCTTTTCATATCCTTTAAAATCTTTTTTTAAAATTTCATAGAATTAAAAACGCGGGGGGCGAGATTCGAACTCGCGCTTCCGTGAGGAAACACGCTGGCTGTTTTCAAACAAATCCACGTTCTTCCCTTTGGCGGATTGAAAATCCGCGGTTTTTCTTTGGGACAGCCCGTAGACCTTTCTTTTTCCCAAAAAGAAAGGGCTTGGCGTTTCCAGGCGTGCGCATTAGACCGCTCTGCCACCCCCGCAGCTTTACTAAAGCTGGCGAAAAAAGCTTCGCATCAGCTTTACAAAAGCTGGCAAACGGGCGATTGCCCTGCAATCCCCCCTAGCTAGCAAATAAACCATTTCTTGCAGAGTAGATTGCCGCAAAAAACTGTTTTTGCTATGAAATTAGTCTTGACAAAAGTTTAATAAAACGCGTTTGAGAAATGCGATTTTTGGATTGCAAAATTATTCTGCTTCGCTTGGCCCAAAGAAGACTTCGTTTGGAATCATAAAGTCTAATTTTTTTTTGCCGCATTTTTTGCAGGTTAATTCACAGATTCCAAAATTGTCTTTGTCAAATTTTTCTTTTCCTCGCTTCATTGGAATGCCGCATTCAGGGCACTTAAAAACAAGTTTTTTGTTCATTTGCAAAACAAGTTTTTTTGACAATAAAAATGATTGAAGGCAAGCCAGGGATCTATCACAGCCTTACAAAGGCTGGCGAAAACACAATTTTCAGTTGTGTGCCGCGCGGTAGTGTGACTTGCCTCCTTAACTCCCAATACAGTGTATTTTTTTTGCGCGATTGAGTTTAAATAGCTTTTGCCAGACTACATAAAATTTTTTCAAAAAAAATTCGGAAAAAAGCTTTTTGTTTTTTTTATTTTTTCAGGGATTTCAGCGCAAAAGGAATTTTTTCCATCAAATCGCTTGCATTGTAGAAAAAACCGCGTTCTTTTTTCAGCAAGTCTCCTGCAAAACCATTCAGATAGCACGCTGCCTGCGCTGACAAAAGCAAAGCGTTTTTTGCCGCAAACCCTGCAATCAAGCCTGCAAGCGTGTCGCCAGTGCCGCCCTTTGTCATTCCGGCGTTGCCAGTGAAATTGCAGTATAATTGTTTGCCGTCGGAAATGTAATCGGCTTTTCCTTTTAGGCAGACAATGCAGTTGAATCGCCTTGCTGTTTTGAAAACGTTTTGTTTTGTTGCAGGCATTTTGAATAATGCTGAAAATTCTTTTGCGTGCGGCGTAACACAGCAATTTGCGTGCAAGGTTTTTGCTTCAATCAGGCGCAATGCTGTTGCATCCAAAACAATTTTTTTGTTTTTGTTTTCAGAAACCAGTTTATTAACCAGCTTTTTCATTGTCTTGTTGTTTTCAATGCCCGGCCCGATTAAAATTGAATCTGCCTGTTTTGCAAGCTTTTTTGCATTGTGGTAAGGGCAAACAATGAATGCTGGCGAATATTTTTTTATTATTGAAAAGTTTTCTCGCGCAGTGCAGATGAAAACCAAATCGGCAAGCCTGCTAGCTGTAACAGCAGAAAAAACAAGGCTGCCATGGTATTGCGCGCTGCCAGCAACAACCAGAACCAAGCCGTTCTGGTATTTGTGGCTGTTTGCGCGCGGAAGTGAAATGCGATTGAAAATCGTTTTTGTTATTTTTTTGCATTTCATTTAATCGCAATCATTTTTGTCGATGGATTTATTTAAATAATGCTGGATTGTTTTTCTTAATTATGATGGGAAAAAAGAGGTTTGCGGGCAGGGCGGAAAGCGCATTGGATTCAATGGACTGGCGTGCAAGGAGCGGAAAGCGTTTCATAACAGCGGGCATTATGGCATCCGTGATTGACCCACCGATTGGAATCCCGATTGCGGTTCCGGGAATAGCGCTTGCTTTGGGCGAAACCATTGGCAAGGGTTCTTTCAGGAAGCACTTGCTGAAAAAGCCAAAGGCCGCAATGCTGCTAGCAAAAAAATTTCGGGGAACAAAACACGAGGCATTTTTTGAAGAAATACTGGCGCAAATAGAAAAGAACAAGCAGCGGGAAATGATGAAAAAATATGCCGGATTAAAAGCGTCCAAGAGAATACCCCTGCGTGTCGGATTGAAAAGGCTATTTAAAAAATAACCTGTTTTTGAAAAATTGCTTCAGTTCGCCCATCTGCTTTGAAAGATGAAACATTATTTGCTTTCCTGTAAATATTCTGCTATAATAACCCATCTGCAAGCACTTTATTCAAGCTGCTTGAGGAATTCTTCCTTGTTCATCTTCAGGTCCTGCTTGATTATTTTCAGCAATAAGCCGATTCCGATTGGCTCGTTTCCATGAACCGGCACAGAGGTTTTTCTTCCGTCGGGATGCTCGAACCTGTGATGGCTTCCGGTGATTCTTGTTTGCTGGAAACCGAGGTTGTTCAGCGCTTTAATCAGTTCTCTCGGAGTGACTTGCTTTGGCAAGGATTACACCTTTATTACTTGCACGCCAACAAATTCTATTTTTGGCGATTCCTGCCCTTCCAAACAAAGCTGAATGACTTCTTTTGTTCTCTTTATTAGTTCATCCATTGTTCTTGCCTGGGTATGGCAGCCCTGCAATTCAGGCACGTCTGCAACAAGCCAGCCTTCCTCGTCCCTTTCAATAATGACAGTAAAGTCTTTTTTAGCCATTTAAAACCACAAATAATATACACTGCAATTCTAATAAAAGACTTTGGAATTTTAAGGAGAAAAAGCGTTCCCTGGCATAATCTTGTTTCATCATAAGCATATTTTCAATTATACAAAAACCGCTTTTTTTGTATAATACAAAATACAATATTTCGCCTCAGTTCGCCCAACTGCTCCGAAAGATGAAGTTTAATTCAATTATTTCTCCCGACCGGGATAAGCAACTCTCTTGAACGGCCATTCTTTTTTAATCCATCTTTTTACTGTTCTGAACAAGATTGGGTCTAATTTCTTTTTATATTCGCTTGTTCTAACCCATAAAAAAACAACAGCGTCAAATTCTGGCGCCTCTGAAGGATAAATATAAACACAACCAATGCACTGGCTTTCATCAGGAGCCATAACGGTATATGTAAACCCCTTTCGCTCTTCAAAATCTTTTTGATGCCGAAACAAATCAGCAAGGTCTTGTTCTATTGTCAGATTCTCTGATGGCCATTCAGACCCTTGACCAAAGATTCCTTTTAAGTGTCCAACACTTGAAATAACTGCATCGAAGTCCTTTTTGACATCATCAACTGTAAGTTTCCGAAGGTTGAATCGTTCTGTTTCGAGTGTTTCTGGAACATTGAAGCATTTAGGAACAAACAGTAACATATTACAGCCTCATTTTTCTTTTTCAGGCAATAGCAGCCATTTCCAAAGCGAAATATATCGAATTTTGCTCTTGCCTTCTTTTTCTTCCGATTCAGAATCGTCTGTTATTATAAGCAAGTTATTGCATTTTAGTTCTTTGCCTGCTTTCAGAATTCGTATTCAATTTTTTTTATCAAATGTTTTAGGTTTTCGATGGCTATCTGTTTCATCAGGAGGGCAAATTTTTGGTCGTCTCTTTTTTCGCTTAGTTTTGTAAGTTTCAAGTATTGGTCGGAAAAGCCAACTGGTATTTTTATTAAAGGAAAATTGTTTTGGGTTAGTGCTTTTAGGAATATTGCCCTTGAAGTTCTGCTGTTTCCATCGATGAATGGATGGATGCGCTGGAATTCGTTATGCAAAAAGGCGGCTCGTTCAACTATTTCTGCAGCAGAAAATTTTTTCTTTTCCGGGGTGTTTGCGTTTTTGAAAAAATCCCTTAATAGCCCAGGGAGCTCTTTCCAGTCAGGAGTTTTAAAGTTGGGGTTGCCTTTTATTCTGACGTTTTCTGTCCTAAAGCTGCCTGCCCCTGCAGCCAAGGAATTCATTGCCACTCTGTGAAATCCAAGAATTGACTCTGGCGTGATTGCATTGTTGGATAAAATAAACCCGTCAAGCGCTTTTTTATAATCCAGCACCTGTTGCACGTCTTTGAATGGTTTGGATGCAGGGGCAATGTTTTGTTTGATTATTTTTTCGGTTTCTGACAATGTAAGAGTGTTCCCTTCAAGGGAAAGGCTTACAAAAATAAACCCTATTTCATCAAAAGCGAATTTTTCTTTTTCAAGGCTTTTGAATGAGGAAAACTGTTTTTCAAGGCTGGAATTAACAAACTCTTCATTCAGACAATCCAATAGCAAAGGGCATTTAACATTAGTTTCTCCAAAAAAGTATTCTGCAAGCAATCGAGTGAATTGCGAGTGCACAATTTTGCACGAAAAAGGCTTTCTTGACTCAACAATAGCAAACCCGTTTTTCGAAAGCTGGCCAATAATTCTCCTGACTGTTTTTGCGTCAAACGGCAATCCATCGATTTGGCCTTTTTCCAAGCCCATTTTGACGAACTCAGCGGTT
>CAYOAS010000122.1:0-4443 GCA_964402015.1 uncultured archaeon
TGTTTTGCTGGCTTTGCCATTTTGGATTACCTTTTTTTATTCTTCCTCTTTCTTTTTTTCCAGTAGCCCAAATCTTTTTCCGTAGATTCTTGGCGCGTGGGTTCTTGCTTGGGAAAACTTTGGTTTTTCTGGAACAAGAGAGCCTATTGCTGAGCGTTTTTGTTTCTCTTTTTTCCTTGACGGCATTAGTGAAACGCATGTTGGCCCCAGCTTTTCTCTGTGCTCTTTGCGCTTTTGCATTTTTTCTTCGTTTCTCTCGACTTTTGTTTCATATCTTTTTCTGAGTTCCAGGATTTTTCTCCTGCTTCTGTCCCTGCTTTGCTCTGCTCTTTTTTTGATTCTTTCTTTTATCATGGCTCTTCTATCTTCTGTGTCTGCACCGATTCTTTTTGTTCCAACAAGGCTAACCATTTATTTTTCCTCCTTTTTCTTTTTCAGGCATATTTCTAGTACCCCGTTTTTGAAAGCGGTTTTTGTTATCTCGGTTTTTTCTGGTACTGGAATTTCTTTTTCAATTGTTCCGCCAAATGCGTTTGCTGAAATTTTGAGTTTGTTTTCTTTTATTGTGCAATTGACTGTTTTTTCGTCCAGGGTTGGTAATTCGACTGTAATGACAGTAAAACCATTTTTTTCTTCAATGCCTATCAGTTCTTCTTTTTCCTTAAGTTCTGTTGCTTTGATGGCTCTTTTGCTTTTCCAAGGCATTGTGCTGGCTCTGCTGCCCAAGGGTTTTCCGGTTGGGTTCAGGAAACCAATTCTTACGTTGTAACCGTATTTTGCGTTTCCATTTGCTGTTTGTTTTTCTCCGGAGAATGTTTTTTCTGTTAAACCTTTTTTCTCCATTTCTTCTAGCATTTTCAGGAAATCCATTAGCCCGTCAACTAATCTTTTTGGTTCTTTTTTTTCGTCCATTACAACAACCTCGGGAAGATGTTTAATTCCACTTTTCCTGTTTCTTCCGCTATTCTTTCAGCCATTTGTCTTTTTTCCAGCAAGTCCTTGTTTTTTGCTTCGTATTCTTGCTTTGTTGTTTCCCCCAACTCGAATAACAGCCTGTTCTCTTTTATTTGATTATTTATTTTTTCCAAGGGATACATTTCCCTTAAAGCGTGGTTTCTGATTTGTTCTAATAAAAATATCCAGGGGCCGATTGTTATGTTGTAGAGCAAGTCGTCTATGATGAAAACCATTTTTTTTCACTTTCCAGTAATTCTTATGGTGACAAAGTTGTATGGGGGCCAGGGCCCACTGTATTGGATTTTGAGGCTTGAAAATTTTTTGGTTAGTTCTGTTACTTTTTCCGAGAATTGGTTCAAGTTGTTTTTGTCTGTTAGATATGATTGGTTTACAATCAGTCTTTCTGAAAACAAGTTGTTGGTTTTTTCTTTGACTGCGAGTTTTCCAAGGGTTTGCGAAAATTCTGTCGCAGTTTCTTCTCTTGCTTCGTCCAGGTTTTTTCCGTTAAAGGCTTCTTCTGGTTTAATATTGTTTGGAATAATTGCCTTTATTCCTAGTTCAACTTTGTTGTTCATTGCAAGCATGCCTCTCTTTAAAGCTAAGTAAGTTTTTCTAAGGTCGCGTAATAGAATCTTTTTGTTTTTGAAGATTTGTCCAAATGCAACCGGTAGTACTGAATGGTTTTTCATTACGTTCAGTGAAACGTCTCTGTGAATTGTAATGTTTTCGTCTGTTGGTTCATAATTTTTTACTGTTGCATTGCTTGCAACCGCGCACAAGTCTTTGAATGGGATCGTGTAAGCCGTGTTGTCTTCAAAGCCTTTTGCCTCGAATGATTCTGGGGCATTCTTTCTTGGAATTATGCAGTAAACGTATTCTCCTTCAGCCATTTGTCATCACTCTTCATTTTCCCCCGTGCTTGGTTGTGCATGGCATTGTATAAAGCTGTTGAGAAATTTGTTTGCTTGCACTGAATCGTTTAACTTTTTTTCGATTTTTTTTCCATCCAGTGTTTGGTATGTTTTTGTTTTGATTCCATATGAGCATTTCAACAAGCCTTGTTTTTCGAATTTGTGTAAGAGGGGATAGAGGGTACCGGAACTAAGGAGGATGTTGAATTTTTCGTAAATCTTTTTTTTGATGTCGTTGCCGCACATTGGGTTGGAAGAAACTAAGACTAGGATTATTGTTTCCAGCTCGTTTTTCACGAATTGTTCAATCTTTTCTTCATCGAGTTTTAAATTTTTTAGGGAGAGGGTTTTGGATGAGAGAATCATTGTGTCGTCTGTTGTTAGGATGAGTTTGTCGTGGGCTTGAACGAGGTGCTTGATTTGGTCTGGTTTTAGAAGGCTCATGTCGTATGTGCACATGATGCATGGCTTTTGTCTTAATTCGTTCAAATAATTTTCTCTTTTTATGTGGTCAACATAGGATTTGATTATCTCGTTCTGGCCAATGATTTTTCTTTTGTGTATTGTTTGTTTTTTTAGCATAATCCCTAAAACTGGCTTCTTTGCCGCGAAGCTTGGGTCGATTGTTGCAGCATCAATTACTGCGTTTGCGTATTGCTTTATTTTATCCAATTTTAGGGGGTGGATGATAGTTGGCTTGTTTATGAGGAAATCGAGTTGCTCGTAAACCGAATCATGTTTTTCGGCTGTAACGTAAGCGGTTGAGCCTTTTCTCTCGGATATAAAAGCAGCGTGCAATGCGTACTTGTTCACTGAGGGAGCATACAAGTGAAGAATGTGTTTTGAGCCATCAATGCCGGCAAAAATAGTGTTTAGCATGCTGTGAGATTGGTCAGCCATTATCTTCCCCACCACCATATGTCGATTTCCGACACAAACATTGCTTTGGTGTGCGGTTCCAAGTCGATTTTCGACACAACTCATATTATCATATTGTTAAAATTTAAATACCTTGTGTTACCGTTAAGCTAATTTAAACTCGAAGTTTTTAAAATAAAACATCAATAAATCTTATTTTTCTCGTTTTAAATGAACTTAAAGTTACTAATTAGAATTTTAAACTGTCTAAAAGTTAAAATCTATTGGCATGACTAAAAAAAGTAATGGGACGAGAAACGGAAAGCGGTATTCAAAAGAATTGGAAAAGCGGATTCAAATCATTGACAAGATTAGCGATGAGGAGTTTGGGTTTGCTGTTAAAAATAATTTAATTAAATGGTGGGAATTAAGGGCATGGCAGGAGTCGAATGTGAAAAAATAGTTTTTACGGTATTTTTGTGTTCAAGGCCTTTTCAGTGATTGAAATGAAATTGGTTCTGTGAAATTTTATTTGCTGTATTGGAATTATTTGGGTTATGGGGTCTTTTAACAATAAATCATTTTCTTTATGCCCCTTTTCTAATTCGTCTTGTGCTATTTTAAAGCTTAAATAGTCTTCAAAAAGACTGGCGCATACTTCTTCTGTGTTGCTTTCCACATCAAACACCATTGGGCATTTGTTTTTGGACTTTTCCAGCAGCAGTCTCCTTTTATTTGAATCAATTTGCGGGTTAAATTTAGAGTAAATGTTAACAAATAGTTCGCAACCAATTTTTTTAAAATTTGGCTCATTAACCAATTTTATTGCCCCATGCTTTATTAATTTTGATTTGATTTTTGAAAAGGTTTGCCTTGTAATATTAATTTTTTTTGCAATTTCCGTATCATTTAATTGGGGGTATTTGATTAAAGCACTTAAAATTGTTTTTTCTCTTTCCTTTAATTCGATTAATGGGTTTGGTTTTGGCGTTTTTGGTTTTTGCGCCTTTTGTTCTTCTTCAAATTCTAGTTTAAACAATTTTTTTAAAAGTGAAGAATAATCAAATAAAGAGAGTATTTCGCTTATTTCGAAGGGAAAATGAACAATCTTAACATCGTGTTCCTTGGAAGAATATTTTTCATAAACATGCGCCCACTCTTCGTCCATCTTTTTAAATTCTGTGAAATTTTTGAAAATCAGGAAAGCAAAAAACTCGTTGTCTGTTGCAATTTGAAAAACGGTTTCGGGGGCTTGCATTGCTTTTTTTATTGCAGGGATTCCCATTTTTTCTTCCAATGGAGCAAGCATGCTTGATTTTCCCCAAATAAAAGTCATTAACTCATAGCCCAGTAATTTAAAATCCGGGATAACGTGTGATGAATAAAAATTTTGTCTCTTCAATTTATTTCTAATTGCAGTTACGGTTGGCCTCTTTATTTTTAATTTTCTAGACAGGTTTTTGTCGTTTAACTCTGGGAATTTAACCAACCCGTAAAAAACCATTTGCTCTTTTGGGGTAAGCGGAATTTTTTTGGGGAAGTCGATGTATTGGCTCGTTTTAATATCATTGTTTGGTTTTGCAGAGTTATAAGGCAAACTTTTAGACATTTTATTCACTTAATTATATCAATATGTAAAATTTAAAACAAAATATTTAATAATTGGTGGGAATAGAAAAAGTTTCTATCTTTTCATGTATCGAATCTCGACACCAAA
>CAYOAS010000123.1:0-4393 GCA_964402015.1 uncultured archaeon
GGAAAGTGCAACAGTGAAACAGAACTGCTCGAAGAAATAGATTACGTTGACTGGATGATTGAACGAGCGCACAAAACCAGCGCTGAAGCAAGAGTAATCAGCACTGAAACAAGCGAAGGAGAACAATTCTTCAAGGGCTTCGGCGGAATCGGCGCGCTGTTAAGATACAGGTGATTCAATGCCTGCAAACCGCAAAGGAAAGATTTTTATATTACTATAGCTATAGTTATATAGGTGATTCTTTGCAAACAACAATTCAGGTCGAAAAAGAAACCGCACAAGTTTTGCAAAGGCTGAAAAGCAAATATTGTGCAAAATCCTACGATACGCTAATCAAAGAAATATTAAAGAAAGAGGAAAAAATGCCAAAAAGCCTTTTCGGGGCGCACCCGAAAATGAAACAATTCAAAAGAGACGCGGAAGATTTTCATGAACTATAAATATGTAATTGACAGTTTTGCGTGGGTTGAATATTTCAGAGGCTCAAAAAAAGGGGAAACCGTAAGGAATTGCCTTGAAGAAGGCGGAAACGCTACGCCAACAATCGTTTTGGCAGAACTGTCTGATGTTTACGAAAGAGAAAAAAACAAGTTTTGGGAAAGAGACTGCGCTTTTATTGCCTCAAAAACCGCCTTAATCGGCCTAGGCGAAGAGATTGCGTCAAGCGCAGGAAAAATAAAAAATGAAATAAGGCAAAAATTCGGAACACGATTTGGGCTCGCTGACGCAATAGTGCTTGCAACCTCAAAAAGGTTAGGTGCAAAAGTAGTTACTGGAGACTTGCATTTCAAGAATCTGGAAAATGTAATCTTCCTCTGAATTGGCCGCCGATTGACTAAAAAAGAATTGCTTTTTATATTAGTTATATCAATATAATTATGTGGATTTTATGATTGAAGTAACTTCACAGGTCAGAAAATGGGGCAGTTCTGTTGGCATTGTAATTCCAAAAGAAGCCGCAAAAAGGGCAAACGTAAAAGAAGGGGACACCATTCGTCTGCTGGTCATGGGCAAAAATAACCCAATAGCTGAAACGTTTGGCATCGCAAAATTAAAGCGCCCAACAAAAAAAATACTGGAAGAAATAGACAGGGAAGGATGGGATGAATGAGGAAGCCTTCTTTTTTGACACTTACGCGCTGTTTGAAATAATAAAGGGAAACCCAAAATACGAAAAGTACAAGGGCGCTGCTGGAATGATCACTATTTTCAACCTTGCCGAACTGAATTATGGCTTGAAAAAAGAGATGAATTGGGAAGCAGCGGAAAACATAACGGACAAATATGCCCCTCTTCTTGTTGAAGTCAGCGTAAATGACGTTAGAGAAGCTATGAGCCTCAGAATAAGGAAAAAACAGCTTTCAATACCTGGTGTGGTAGGCTATGTAATTGCACGAAAGCACAAATTAAGATTCTTAACCGGCGACAAGGAATTTGAAAAAATGCTAAACGTTGAGTTTGTAAAAAAATAATTTGCGTGATTTTATTGTCTTATTCTACTTCTTGTGCTGGCATTGGCGGAAAAATAAAACTGCGCTATTCCGATTTCATTGTCGAAGAAATCGCGCAGGATGGCAGGATTGCAAAAGTGGAACGCTTTCTCAAAGAAGGAGCATTGGACAATCCGACAAAAATAATTGTGCCGGAAAACCCAGAAAAAAAAGATTTTCTCCACACAGATATGGAAAAATTCAATTCAGATGTACCGTTCTGCATAAAACGATTAACACGATATCTGCAATTGAGCCAAAAAAGAATCGGTTATGCCGGCTTGAAAGACAAGCGCGCAATAACCTGCCAACGCATCTCAATCTTTCAGCCGCCAGCGGAAAGACTGCAGGAATTCAGCAGCAAACTAATGGATTTGAGGAATGCAGAATGGGGCAGCGAACGCATTGAAATCGGCTCGCTGAAAGGAAATCTATTTACAATAACAATACGCGCGATTGAATTGGAAGAAAAGGAAACGCGAAAGCGCATTCTTAATTTTTTTGCAGAGGCAAAAAGCAACGGGATTGCAAATTTTTTTGGCGAGCAAAGGTTTGGCGGAATACGGCAGATAACGCACAGGGTGGGCAGGGAATTTGTAAAAGGCAATATTGAGGGTGCTGTAATGCTCTATCTAACGGGGCAAGCTGAAAAAGAAGAGGACGCGGTGAAAAGCGCGAGAAAGAATCTTTCGGAAACGCGCGATTTTGCGCGGGCAGTAAAAGAGTTTCCGGACAAATACAGGTTTGAAAGAGCAATCATCCACCATCTTTGCAAGAACCCGAACGATTTTGTAAATGCATTCGGAAAACTGCCAAAATCAATCCGCTTTTTGTTCACTCACGCTTTCCAATCGCATTTGTTCAACCGAATTATTGAAGAACGCTTGAAACAGGGTTTTGGGTTGAAGCAGGTTGAAGGGGATATTCTGGAAGACGGGATTCCGACAGCAGCATTGTTTGGCTTCGAGTCAAAGCTAGCTGAAGGAAAAGCCGGGGAAATTGAGAGAAAAATTCTTGCAGAAGAAGAGCTTGAATTAAAGGATTTTTTTGTAAAGCAAATGCCTGAAATGTCTTCCAAGGGCGGAAGAAAAAAAATTGCACTGCAATTGCACGAACCGGAATTGCTGGAAATAAGCGCGGATGAATTCAACGAAGGCAAAATAAAAGCTGTTGTGCGGTTTGGCTTGGACAAGGGAAACTATGCAACAACTGTCCTGGCGGAATTAATGAAGCAATAAAAAAAGTCAGTTTGCTGGAACGCATTCGAAATTTTGCATTATTTGGGCTTCGCTTTGCAGGCCAGTGAGAATTGTTTTGTCATCCAGCACTATTGTTGGCGCGCTGTTTATTCCAAACATTGCCTTGAAAAAGTTTGTTGTCCCCAAATCAACATCTATTGGAAAGGAAAAAACCTTGAAGTTAGAGCATTTTGCCCTGATTGAATCCAAAATCTTGCCTTGAACATAACAATCCGGGCATTGCTTTTCGTCAAAATAAAAATAAAGCGCCAAAACATCTTTTTGGCTGCAAACCAGCTTTGATTGTTTCATATAATAATAAAGCTCTGCGTTTGAAAGAAAATATTTCTTTTTGAGCTGAAGCACGTCGGACAACAATAATTCCTTGTCTGTTGTTTCCAGTTGCGATAATATTGAAAAATTCCTGCCCAATTGTGCGCTGATTCTCTGGTGCATTGCCCCGCAATAGTTTGTGTCCGGGCCAAAGCCCTGTGCCAAAAGCACAGTAAGCCTCGCGCTTTCGGATTCCACTGAAGCTTCGTTAAGGTTTGCCTGCAGGCGCTTGATACTCGCTGTTTCCATTTGTGCCATGAAAAAAAAAGCAGCAGAAACAAAAAAAGCAACTATGGAAAGTGCAAGCAAGTACTCTGTTTTCATGAAAAATCACCATTGTGAACTGCTTTTATTTATTTCCTTGAACAGGCAAACAAGCCAGACAATGGAAACAAACAGGCTGTAACCAATCACTATGAAAACTATTCCCGGCAATTTTCCCAAGCTGATTTTTTCTCGCGCAACCTGGTGGGACAGCAAAACTGCAACTGCAAAGTTTGCCAAAATAACAGTGTTTACAAAAATGCTTGCGGAATTAACAACAATCGGGGCAATCTCAAAATTGAAAAAACCCGTGTGGATATATGCCGCGAACACGCCTGCCCCAAAAAGCAATCCGTCAGCCAGCGTTGACATTATCAAAAAAAGCATGAAAACAGAGGACATTTCAAGAAGGAAAGTAAGCGGCAAACCAAAATGCGCGACCTCGCCATATTTTAGATTGAACAACATTTCCTTGTATTTGTAAGTGTTGAAAATTTTTCCCCTGTACCAGCGCTGCCTCTGCCTAATCCAAGACCTCCAGCTTTCCGGAGTTTCAGTGTATACTTTTGCAGCCGGGCAAGCAACAATGTCATAACGGTTTTTCCTTATCCGCAAAGCTATTTCCATGTCTTCTGTAAGATTGTGCTCATCATATCCTCCTAAATCAATCAATAACTGCCTCCGATACAATGCCATTGGGCCGGGCGTCACAATAATGCTGTTAAGCGAAGACATTGCGCTTTGGGAAAAACCAAAACCAATCAAGTATTCTATTTCCTGTGCTTTTTGCAAAAGGTTTTTTGTTTCGGAAGGCTTTATTAGAGCGGAAACAGCGCCAACCTTTTCATTGTAAAAGCAAGCAGCCATTCTTTCAAGCGCTTCGGGCATTGGGTAAGTGTCAGCGTCAATGCAGGCAACAACATCGCCTTTTGCAATCTTCATTGCCTTGTTTAATGATGCTGCCTTGCCACTGTTTTTTTCATTCCTGAAAAGTTTTATGCCGCGCATTTTTTTTAGAATGCCATAAGAATTGTCCGTGCTCGCGTCATCAACAACAATTATTTCAAA
>CAYOAS010000124.1:0-4352 GCA_964402015.1 uncultured archaeon
GACAAAAGGTTTGCGATTGCAATAAGAAACAGCATTGTATTATGGCTGTCACAAAGCGTAAAGGGAGAACCAGTTGTTGCAAGCACTCCATTGTTTTTGCAAAACATCGGCGAAACAGACATAGAAGACATAAGCATTAATGTTGACAATGCAAACTGGGAAGGCGTCACAATAAGAATTGCACCTCCCGGAAGCGCAAGCGGGCAAATACTGAAAAGAAACGCGAGCCTTTTGCCATTGAGAATGGTTGTTGCTGAACTAAAAGGCGGAACAGCAAAAGGCCGATTGATTCAAGGCTATCTTACAATCTCCGGAACAATAAACGGCAAGCGCTATGACTTGAAAAAAGTCGATGTCTGGGTGCATGTTTCTGCACTGAATTGCCTGAAGGCATATGCAGTAAGCGATTTGGATTTTGAAAGCACTATAACTGGCATCGGGGTAATTGACAAAAAAATTTCAGTAAGGAATACCTGCGAAGAAGCAGTGAGAATCGTAGATGTCGAGCCAAACCAGATTGGCGCAAACTCTCTTGTTATTCTGCCGCTTGCAGCAGAAGTATTGGAACGCGATGCTGAAGCAGAATTCTTATTGCGCCTGACAAAAGGCTATGATTACAAATCAGACAACGTAAGCATTGCTGTTGTCGGCTTGACAATGCTCACTCACAAATTCTTGAGTTCTGACAGAGTCAATGCCCGCGTTTCCTTGGGAGAAAAATCAGTGGAAACTGGCTTGGCAAGCGCGCCATACAGCGTGAACATCTGCAATCTTGATGGCACTATTTCAAAAGAAAAGAAACAAGTGCGTTTTCCCATAATTGCAAAAACTCCGGATTGCACAAAAGCTTATTGCGATGCAGAGCTTGCCGCTGAATTCATTGGAAAGAAAATAAGCGAAAAAATAGAACAGGTAAGGAGCGCTGTCGACAGGGGCAACGGGGAAATAGCAAACTTTCCGGGCTGCGCTGACATTTCATTGGCAAAAGCCTGCAGTTTTGCGCGCATGGGAGTAAAATCAGACAGCTTTGACTTGTATTTGAACAATGATAACCTTACTGATTCACTAATGAAAAAAATATTAGTGGAAAAAAATTCTGAATTGCGCGATTACAGCGTCAGCTATTGTGCTGGCAAGACATGCGAGGTAGAAGCAATTGCTGCAACAGGATTTCCCAACCTGATGTATTTGTCGGATTCGCTGCGCGGCTGCGGAAAATACAGGGTAACAGTCAACGGAGCAATATTTTCCAGCGGAATGCAGATACAAGAACAAGGCTATACTATTGCAGTCAATGTTTCAAGCAAACAGACAACTCCGGAATGCATTAACAAAATAACCAATGCAATGAACTTTTTGCCGCAAGATGCTGGATTGAACGATGCGACTTCTTATGGAGCCTGGCCGGGAATGGTTGAGGCAAGCAACGAGCTATCCGAAGCAGGAAAAATGACTGCAAAAGAATTATTCACTAAAGAAGAACGCTATTCTTCCGGTGCCGCAAGCAACAAGCTGCAGTTAGAGCTTGGAGAAATGAAATCCGGAATAGTAAGATTGCAGATGGTGCAAGAAGGAATTGCAGCAGAACCAAAAACAATAACAGCAACAATAAACCAGGCGCTTGGAACAGGAAAAGAAACAGTGCAAAAAGAAATTGCAAAAGAGGCAGCAAACGCAATTGCTTCCCTGAAAACACAGCGATTGGAAGAGGGAAAAAGCTGTGTGAGCGCTGACGATTCTTTCATGGTAATCGGCTCTTACCTAAAATTTGGCGAAATGACAATCAGCGGGGCAAGCGAATTAAAAATGAAACAAGGAAATTCAAACCTTTCAAGCATTGAAGACCTGAAAGCGCACAGCTGCATTGACCTGAACGTGAATTCAAAAATTGCAGAAGAGGTTTTCATTAAAACAAACGCAAAAGAAATTGAAAGCAAGCCGTACGGAATTGCAAAAATATATTTGCGCGTAAAAGAAAAAAATTCAGGCAAACTGACTATAATTGATGATAAAACAATTGCAAAACTGTCACAGGACCCGCGCACAAAAGAATACAAATTCGAATTCCAATTGTGCGCCATTGGCTCGAAAGAAATGTCGCTTGCAAAAAAAGGAATCGAAATAAAAGTCTGGGCAGAAAACCGCTTCGACCCATTGAGAAAAGTTGACCCGCCAAAAACAGTAAAGGCATTGCCATGCGCTACGCATCCTTACGATTTGCTTGACAAGCTAACGGAAAAGAAAGACGGAACATATTATGCAACAGTGGGATGGAATGGTGAACCGGACAAAGTTGCTTTCCCAACAGTATTGAATAACGCAATGAAAAACAAATTATACAAAGACGCAGAGCAAGCAGCAATAGTTGCAACAGGAACAGGGCTCGGCCCTGCATTCGAATCCAAAGAAAAAAACGACAGGAAAAACGCAATATTGTACGACTATTTGCCCGCATGCTCTGTTGTTTCAGCAGCATGCATTGCAGACTGGAAATCCGGATTGAAAAAAGCATTAGGCATTGGTTTGGTTCTGTCGCCATTGCTTGATTGCGTGCCGCCGGCAGCATGGGCACTCGCACAATTATATCCAGAAAACAAAGTATCAGAGATACTGACTAGCAGCGTTGGCTTTTCAATAGACTTGCTGAAAAAGCTTTGGCCAGGCAACTGGGGCAAAGTCAAAGACAATATACAGCAGCAGGCTGACGCGATTACAGCGCCGGAAGATGCAAAAGAGGAAACCGAAAGTGCTTTGATAGATGCGGCAACAGGCTCTATTGCAGCGCATGGCTTGGGCAGGGGAATAAAATACAGGAATTACATTGGAGAATTCGGCGCAAAAAAAATCGCAAGCGGCCTGACAAGCGACATAGCTGAAGAATTCATCACTAATTACACAGAAGGGATTGTGGATGATGCGGCAAAAAATGAATTAAAAAACGCATTAAAAGAAGCAATTTACCCTGAATTAGAAAAAGAAATTATTGCAGTGCAAAAGGCTGCTGCTGCGGCAAAAACAGAAATAACAGAAGACATGCTGAAAGAGGCAGTTAACAGGGCGTCCCAAAGAATAAACTCAAAAACGCTTGGCCAAAAAGTTGCAGACGCAATATTCAAAAACAAAGCAAACTTTAAAGACACAACGATTGCGGGCAAAACCATCAGCAATAGCCTTGACGATGTTGTTGTAAACGGTTTCACAAGCAAAACAATGGAAAGCCGAGGACTGAAAGACGGCTTAACAGCCTTTAGAATGACCCCTAACAAAAAACTTGACCCTTTTATCAACCAAGTTGATACAGAATTAGAAGACACTATTTTTGGAGAAATAAAAGTTAGTGCAGAAAACCTAAAATACAATATTGATGCTAGTACTGAAACTGACATAAGAAGCTTGATAAAAGACACGGTCAAAAAAGTAGTTCCAGAAACGCCTTATTCAGAAGCATCAGGTCAAACTACAATAATAAAAAAAATTTCAAAGGAAAAGGTCGAAGACATCATTGCAACAGCAGTAGCGAAAAACAGCAACCTCAAAACGGGCGTTGAGGGCGCGTTGAAGAAAGAGGCAAGCACTGTCGTTGGCAGCATTACGCAGGAGCTTGGAGAGCAAGCTGTAAAGCCTTCAACAATTTGGGCAAAGCTGAAAAACTTTGGAAAATCGTTTGCGCGCGGTGCTGTTTGCGGAGCGCTTGCAAACTTTGCGGGATACGAGGCATTTGAATTGGGTTATGCGAGCAAAATAAAGCAATCAATGCCGACAAACGAATTTATAGGCTCAAAGGCAGACGAATTAGGCAGGCCGGGGAAAAAAGTTGACGACTTTGTCAATGGCGAAACTTTTGAAATAACAAAAACCACAACAAAAGACGACAAAGGATACCCGCACAAGGTTTATGAAATAAAACAACTAAGAGACCTTTCCAAAATTCCGGCGAACGCTGAATGGATTGAAGGAGACTGCGAAGGCAAGTGGGCAGAAAAAGGAATCAGCGGAATAATGTACTCATTTGAGGCTTCAAAAGAAAACATTGGAGCACAATACGCCGTGTTATATTATACTTTTGCAGATGAAATAGCAAAACAGGCAAGCCTCAATGCAGTGCCAGAAGAATTAATTATCACAGCGCTTGTAATGGAATCAAAATACCATGACAATATGCCAGGCAATTGCGGCGACTGGACAAAAGAAACAAAAGAAAAAACCCCGACAATAATCGCGTGCGTTGCAGCAAAACTGAAACAATTAAACAAGCCCATAACAACAGACAACGAAATAAAAGAATTGTTCAAGGCATACCGTGGCCAGCCTTCAGTTGGCGCTGACGATTATTTGGAAGAAGCATTGTTTGT
>CAYOAS010000125.1:0-4301 GCA_964402015.1 uncultured archaeon
ATTAGAAAGCAGATTTTGGAAAAGAACTCGATTATTTTAGTTGCAATTGAAAAAGAAAAAATAGTTGGATTTATTTGTGGAGCAATAAAAAGAAACCCTTCAACCCTTGCAATAAAAAAGATTGGGAGAATTCACGCGTTTTATTTGTTGCCCTTAAAAAGAAAGAAAGGAACCGGAAAAAAACTCTTGCAGAAATTGTTTAACTGGTTTAAAGCAAAAAAGATTCATTATGTTTCTCTTGGAACGCTTACCAATAAAACCAAAACACCAAAACTCTACGCGCATTTGGGATTCAAAGAATTCGAAAGACAATACTGGAAAAAAATATAGACAAAGGATTGTGGTTATTGGAAACTGGGCAAGAGAGCACAGTAATCAGTGAAGGAAAAAAGCAGGTTTTTTTTGATTAGTATGATAGTCTTTTTATCACGCCAAATATTCCAAGTAATCCGAGAATTATTCCAATGCTGATTCCTGCTGAAATTGCAAAGTCTCCTTGGGTTGGTGAGATATTTGTGCCTTTAAGGAGTATTCACTTACTGAATTATTCAGTTAGTGACTGTGTTTTTGTGGCAGCGAAATGTTTAAATTAGGTTGATGCATGAATATTAGTGTTTACTTAATATTGGTGTATCAGTTATGATTGGTCTTTCTGGGAAGGAGCTTGAGGTTGTTTCGTTTCTTGAGCTTAATGAAAAGTTCTTTTTTACGAGACAGGATATAAAGCGTTTTTTTGGCAACTATAATGAGCTTACTGTTTTTCTTTTCAAGCTTAGGAAGAAGGAGCGCATTATCAAGCTTAACCGCTCAAAATACTACCTTGTCCCGGTTAAGGCGTTTAAGGGTCATTGGTCTGAGCATCCGTTCATTATCATTGACGAGATTTTTGACGGAAAGAATTATTTTATTGGTGGTTTTTCTGCTGCGCATTATTGGAAGCTTATTGACCAAATTCCCGCAAAAACAGAAGTTTATTGTACGCGCAGCCCCGCAGTAAAAGAGTTTTTTCACCACAAGGTTGTTTTCAAGCGGCTTAGGAAGCATCGCATAACTGGTTTTGAAAGAAGGGAAATAAAGGGCTACGGTTTTAACATTCTGGCAAAAGAGACGGTGAAGGAATGGTTGGACTCCAGAAACTGAGTGAGGCAAAATTGCGGCAACTGGCTGGCCAAAAAGGCTTCGGCATTGTTTATTTGGAAAAGGATTATTTCCTCACAGTCTTGCTTTTTCTCCTCAAGGATGTTGAAGGGCTTTGCTTTAAGGGCGGGACTGCATTAAACAAAATTGTTTTCAATCACACGAGGCTGAGCGAAGACCTAGATTTTACTTGTACAATCAAGCCAGTTCAAATAAAGAAAAAGGTTGAAGAAATTGTCCAGCAAAACCCTGATTTTTTTGCAAAGGTTGAAGCCGACAAGCAGACAGAAAATTTTACTCGATTGCAGGTTTATTACAAAAGCTATTTTGGAGAAAACGAACTCATTAATGTTGATTTGAATTCTCATGCAAAAATTTATCTGGCTCCAGAAACCAGGCAAGTCAAGCACTTTTATTCTGAAATACCAAAGTTCAGTGTTTCAATGCTAAACCAGAAAGAATTGGTTGCAGAAAAAATCCGAGCATTATTCCAAAGAAAACAACCAAGAGACTATTTTGACGCTTACCAAATCATAAAATCAAAACAAAAAATTGATTTGCAATTAGTGAAAACAAAGTTAATGGAAATTGGCATTGTTTATGATCCTGAAAAAATCTTCAAAAACGCAAACAAAGTTTATTCAAAATGGGAACAAGAAATAAGCTCTTTGACCAATAAGCCAGTGGACTACAAAAAGGCAATCAAGCTGATAGCAAAACAATTCAGGCCAACAAAAGAAGATTTGAAAAAAATGAAGGAAGAAGCCAAACCTTGGCAGGAAGCCTCAATAAAATCCTGGAAACACTAACCGCTCTTTGCTGCTAGCACTCTTGTCATTTCCGCCAAATCAATTCCTTTCTTTTCTAGTTCTGAACGGATTATTTCTTGCAGCAAGTCGCTGGTTTGGGCTTTTTGCTCCAATACTTTCAGGGTTTCTGCGGTGAGCGGTTTTCCGCATTTGGCGCAATAATTGTTTTCTTTCAAATTTATGGTCGTGCAAAACGGACAATTGATTGTGTGGGTTGAGAGTGGTTCGTCTTCTTTTTTGTCGGGCTTCCAGATACCCTTTTCAACCAAAATTTCTTTTTTCAGGTTTTGGTTGGCAAAGTGAACGTAAACAGAGGGCATGTTGCTTTGTTTGCTCCAGCCAAACTTTGCCTTCAACTTTGCCTCGTTGTAGCCTTTGACTGCGTCTTTTGTTGCAGAGCTGTGCCTGAAACCATGAGTCCAAACTCTTTTCGTAATCCCAGCTTTTTTTGCCAAGTATTTCAGCTTAACATTCAAGGCATCGCGGGAGATGAGTTTTGTTCCTAAAGCTTTTTTGTGAAATCCTCTTGAGCTGAATGCAATCCAGACATAGTCTCGCATGTTTTCCGGCAACTGTTCTTTTTTCTCTTCCAATTCTGCAAGCCAGGCTTCCAAGAATGGCTTGCTTTCAACCAAAATAACATCCCTCTTGCCAGTTTTGCCATCCACTTCAAATTCAATGTAATTCTCGTGGATTTTCAAGTCGGATTTTTTCATGTTCAATAATTCGGAAGCCCGCAGGCCATACTCCCACAAGATTGCAATAATGGCTTTGTTGCAGGCATTCTTTGCAACCTTCAACAGCTTGTTTATTTCTTCCCCAATGAGAATTTCTTTTTTGAATTTGTCCCAGGTATTGTTTGGCTTGTGGCCAAGCTTTTTGATCCAGCGGACTGCTTCCGGCGGAGCTTCATCGCTTGGCTTTTTGAACAACCAGCAATAAAAGGTTCTCACAGAAGCCTTGTATTGCCACAAAGTGTTCTCACTGTACTCTTCAATCTTCATTCTGAAAATGCCGCCATTCTTGGCTTTCAAAACCTTGTCTTTTGGCTTGAGGTTGTTGAAAAAGGCAATCATTTCCGGGCCAGAGACTTCCTCAAACCTTTTGTCTCTAATGTGCTCGCCTAATTCAATGAGAATGCGCAAGACATAGTAGTAGCTTGTTTTCTTGACGCCTTGCGCCGCTTTTTCTTCAAAGTATTCGGAAATCTTGCCTTTATTGTAAGCCAGCATTGGAGAATTAGCAAGCCTGTTCAAGGTAAACTCAAGGTTGTGAACATCCTTTGAAACCATAGCCACTATGGTGCTGGCAACAGTTTTTAAACGTTACCATAACGCCTATACATTACTATAGTGCTTGACGTCATCATCGCCGTACGTATCGTATGGTGTTAATGCCTTAAAATTATGGGTTTTGGAGTAGTTTTGTTGTTTGTGTGCAATAATGCTTTTTAATAATGTTTTGTAGACTTTTTTTACAGAACAATTGACTTTTTTGGGGTGGTTTTTTTTGTCGAAAACTGAAGAGAATTTGAAAGCCGCTTTTGCAGGAGAAAGCCAGGCAAGAAACAAATATGATTATTTTGCCAGTGTTGCCCGCAAGGAAGGCTTTGAGCAGATTGCAGCAATTTTTGAAGAAACTGCTTTGAACGAGAAAGAGCATGCAAAACTGCATTTCAAAATGCTAAAATTGCTTGGTGATACAAAACAAAACCTGAAAGAAGCTGTTTCTGCAGAACAATATGAATTCACAAAAATGTATCCAGAATTCGAAAAGCAGGCGCGCGCAGAAGGAAACCTTGAAGCAGCAACTCTTTTCAAGGAACTTGCTGAAATTGAAGAACAGCACCACAAGCGCTTTGCAGCACTATTGAAAAACCTTGAAGAAGGAAAAATATTCAAAAAAGACAAGATTGTAATCTGGAAATGCCGCAACTGCGGTTATATCCACATTGCAAAAGAAGCGCCGGCAATTTGCCCTGCTTGCAAGCACCCGCAGGCGTTCTTTGAAATAAAACCAGAAAACTACTGAAACACAATCCACAATAAAACAAATAAATAGTTTCCCCCGCACAATTATTGCTGCGCGGGAGTCGGATAGCGGTCTATTCCGCTGCGCTTAGGACGCAGTGCCTTAGTGGCTTCGGAGGTTCGAATCCTCCCTTCCGCAAACAAAGTGAAAAAAATATGAAAATAATTGGTCTCATTGGTGGAATGAGTTGGGAATCATCTCTTGAATACTATCGAATAATTAATGAGGCAATCAAAGAGAAACTTGGCGGATTTCATTCAGCAAAAATGTTAATCCCTAACTCTGCTTGTTTTACGTAATATGTTTTTGGATGTCAAGTTTTTC
>CAYOAS010000126.1:0-4274 GCA_964402015.1 uncultured archaeon
AAGCCATGGCGTCTCAGAGTCATAGTTCACCGTTGTGCCATGCAAGCGTTCTCCAACCAGTGCCTTAAAGGTATTTCCCGCAGCATTCATGTCAAAGATGAACGCGTTCAGTCCTTTTAGTGCTTCCAGTTTTCCTTTCATTCCGCGCGTTACATCTATTGAACTAGAAGATTCGCCAACGCTTTTCAATACTTTTTTTAAATTCTTTTTGTCAATTATCGCAATCAATCTTGCGTTTGCTTGTTTTTTTGGGTCTGCTGAAAAAATTCCCGCAACATCGCTTCCCAACAAAACCTTTTTCGCCCGCAATTTCTTTGCAAGATAGGGAATTATTGCATCTCCAGAAACAACGCTGCCTTTGAGTTTTGTGTCTAAAACCATGTCGCCGTGCATTATTGGCACAATGTTCTGGTTCATTGCAAACAACAAGTCAAACATTCGAGTGTCAAAGCGAAGAATCTTTTTGTTGCGCTGCACAATGCAAGCAGTCGGGTCAATTGTAATTGCCGGAATTCCTGTTTTTTCAAACGCTTTCAAAAAGTGTGAATTCAGTTCTGCCATTGCCAAATGCGTTTTGATAAAACCTTGAACATGCTGCTCCGTATGAATCCCGTTGTTAATGCCGTAATTTACAACGTTCGTGTGCCCGAACGGCCCTGCACCGTGCACGAGAATGAGCGAAAACTTTTTGCGTTCCCTTGCGGCTTTTATTTCTTCCACAATCCGTTCTATTGTTTCAGTGCGCGCCTCAAACTTGTTTTCGTTTTTTGCAGTGCAGACACTGCCACCAACCTTCATTATGTATAATTCGCGCATGTTTTTTTTCCTTTTTTTATAATTCAATTTTCAGTAATTCTTTGAGTTCTTTTATTATTATGTCTGCGCCTGCTTCTTTTAATTGTTCTGCTGAAAAAATTGTTTTTATCATATACTCTGTCGGCGAACCAAAACGTCCAATTAATTCTTGGTCAGGGATTTCTATTCCTGCTTCCTGAAAAACTTGCTGGTACGCTTTTA
Source organism: uncultured archaeon (assembly GCA_964402015.1). Taxonomy (GTDB): domain Archaea; phylum Iainarchaeota; class Iainarchaeia; order Iainarchaeales; family JAGVWC01; genus CAYOAS01. The sequence continues at coordinate 1,018 of CAYOAS010000126.1, forward strand.
TGTGCCAAACTGCGTCGTTAACCAGCACGCCGTTGTAGTCAAATATCAGTGCGTGAATCATAAAAAAAACCGCGGGTGTTATTGAACGGTTACAGTGCATTTTTCCGCGTCGATTTCTAGCATTGTGCCGTCTTTTATTTTTTCTATTGCGATTTTGTCAATGCAGGGTATTTCGCTGATGATTGCGCCTACTGCGACAATTGTTTCACATTCTTTGTTGATGATTGCAGCGGGAGCTTTGTCGTTTTTTTTCAGGCGGTACATTGTATAACTGCCAACAGTGCTGCCTTTTCCCTGCGGAAAAACAAGCACTTTTCCGGCAATGCTTTTTCCTTCCAAGTCATGTCCTTTTTCAACAACAATTCCAGTATTCGGGTCTACTCCGCCGTAAAAAGAAATTCCCATTTTTGAAACAATTGCTTCCCCGTTTGCTTTTCCCGCGCAGATTTTTCTTCCTTTCAGGACAGTCATTTTACCGCCTCTTCAATGCATTCCTCTAAAGTGCAGAATTTTGTCTTGAAAGAGTTTGAGCCTCTGCCGTAAAAGCAGCCCTTTGCTGAATCAGTTGCCAATCCTTTAAATCTTCCCTTCAACGGAGCAACTGCCATGCAGGTGTCGCAGGCAAACTTTGCCCCGGCATCTTCAATAGTTTTTGTATAACCCATTTTGTCCGCAATGCTTTTTACTGGGCGGGCAACGCAAATCCAGGTTTCTTTTTTCACTTGCTTGCCTTCAAGCAACCGAGCTATTTTTTGCAGTTCTTTTATCGAGCAATGCGGGCAGCCGATTGCAACCAAATCAATTTCCGTTCCTTCAGCGTCATTCATTGCTTTTTTTGCCTCTTCAATTTCCTTTTCCGCAATTATCATTTTTTCTTTTGGTTTTGTGGTTTTGCCTGGCGTAATTCCTTCGATGTGGTAAAGCCCTGTTCCGCCGTAGGTTGCAATGCTCGCGCTGAAAGTCTTTAATTCTTCAATGCTTGCGCTTGGAATTCCAACAATTAAGGGTATTTTGTTTCCGATTTTTTTTCCAATTGCCCAGCCAAGTGCACCAAAGTCTCGCGTTCCGTTCAGTTTTGCTTTTACTTGCACTAACACTTGCGCTTGCCGATTTTTTTCCAGGTGCAAGCCATATTCCGGAGTTTTTCCAGTGAGCGCTGCTGCGAGCGCGCTTGGTCCGCCTTCCTTGTTGGTGTATGCTCCAAGCACTGAGTTTGCAAAGGCGATTGCACTGCTTTCACTCCATGCAATGTGCTCTTGGTAATGCGGAAGGTTTCCGATAAAATATGGCGTGCAGGTGCAGGTTGTTACTATTCCGAGTTTTTCGAACGCGTCAATTACTTTTTTTTGTTTTTCCGCAAATTCTTGGCTTATACCCAAATTTTGCCAGTTTTCCAAGTCCATTCCGGCTGGATTGAGTGTTGTCAATACCTTTACTTTTCCGTCTTTTGCCAGTTCTTCCAAAAATTCCAAGCCGGCGTCTCCAAGGTTGTGGTAGCTTACTCCCGCCACCTGAACGCTTGCAACATCAATCAGTTTTTTTGCCCCGAAAATTTCCCCCAACGCAACAAGTATTTCCATGCTTTTTTTTACAGCATTTCCCTGTGCGCCGGAAAGCATTCCCTGCTCTTCTTTTGTCAGCTTCACTTTATCACTTCAAATATTTTTTCAATTCAACTTTCGGGAAAGGTTCTTTTCCAAAGCCTTTTCCTTTTGCCTGCAATGGATGCGTGCAGTCGAATCCGCATTTTGTTGTAAAGTGTGTTTCTGCTTCAGCGCTCGGGTCTAGTGAAGAGCCTTTTTCGCGTGGTTTCATTATAAAATTTTTGTCTGCCTGGAAGCGCGTTGCCATTGCCCATTCCACTTCAAGAGGATTGTAAATGTCAATGTCTTTGTCCACAATGAAAATGTGCTTGCAGCTTTTGTGGCCTTCAAATGCCGCGGCAATTGCTTTTTTTCCGTCATCTTCTTGCTGCTTGTCTATTTTTACCAGCGCGTGCAGCCAACTGCAGCCGCCTGGGTTTACATTAACATCTAAGCATTTTATTCCGGCTTCGTTGACTTTTTTGAAAATAGTTGGTTCGCGGGGCATTCCCATCAGCACTTTGTGTTCCAGCGCGCCTGGCAATAATGCTTGCCAGATTGCATCCTTTCCATGAGTTATTTTTTTTACTGTGAAAACCGGTTCTTGCCTCACAACATCCAATGTTTCTGTCAGGTCAACAAAAGGCCCTTCCACTGCTTTTTCTTCTAATACAATGCGGCCTTCCAATACAAATTCCGCATCCGCTGGAATCATCAAGTCAACTGTTTTTGCGTGCACTACCTGCATTGGTTCGAGTGAATTTGCTATCCCCAATTCGTCTTTTCCAAGTTCAATGCTTGTTGCTGCTGCGACCAGAACGTTTGCTCCGTTTCCAATGCACATTGCAATATCCATTTCTCCGTTTTTTTTCAGGTACTGGTCAAAGTGCCTGTCTTTCACTATTCTTACTGAAAACTTGTTTTTTCCGATTTGCATCATTCTGTGAAAATCCAAATTTTGCCCTGATTCCTTGTCGCGTGCCACTACAACGCCTGAGCTGATGTAATTTCCACCATCGCGTTCGCAGTGGAAAAGAATTGGCAGAGAATCAAGGTCGACTGTTTCTTCAATAATCTCTTGGCATTTTGCTTTTTTTGTTTCTTCCGGCGCTTTCATGTTTGCTATTGCGTTTGAAATGCGCGGAATCAATTCACTCGTTTTGCATCCGAGATAATCTGCTATTGAGTCTTTTGTTGGAAAAATGTTTCCTGCTATTGAAAATTCGCTTTCTTTTATTTTTTCAAACAAAACTGGTTTTGGTTCAATTGCTTTTAGTATGCCTGATGCTTCCAGGCGTTTTGAAACAGGCTTTTTTATTGTTTGCAGTGCTTTCTTTTTTTCCAATTTTTTTAGATAGTCACGAAATCCCATTATTTCCACCTTTTGAATTTGTTGTTGCTAATTCCAAATAAATCTAATGTTTTTCCCGCAATAAAATCCGTTAAATCTTTTATTGTTTTTGGCTTGTGGTAAAAGCCTGGTGAAAGAGGCATTATTATTGCTCCGTAAGCGCTTAATTCAAACAAATTTTTTAGGCAGGGCGCGCTTAAAGGTGTTTCCCTGATGCAGATTATTAACGGCTTCCTGGTTTTTAGCATGTTGTCTGCTGCCCGAGAGATTAAATTGCTTGAATCAGCATGCGCAACCTCTGAAACTGTTTTCACTGTTGCGGG
>CAYOAS010000127.1:0-4257 GCA_964402015.1 uncultured archaeon
ATTTAAGTTTCTTTCAGCCAGTGATTTGAAGGAAATGATGAATGCTTTTTATTTTCTTTTTCCCGAAAACAAGAAGAAACAAGTTTGGCTTTTTTTGGACGAAGTCCAGAATGTTAAGGGTTGGGAATTGTTTGTCAGGGAACAATTGGATGAAGGCTTAAAGGTATTTATTTCTGGTTCTTCTTCAAAAATACTTAGCACGGAAATAGCTACAAGCATGCGCGGAAGGACATTGCAAAGAACAATTCTTCCTTTTTCTTTCAAAGAATATTTGCGCGCTAAAAACATTTCTTTTGGAAAGGGTTTTTCTTCAGCAGAAAAAGCTTTGGCGTTAAATGCTTTTGCCGATTATCTGGATTTTGGGGGTTATCCTGAAGCAGTAATTTATCCGATAGAAAGGGAAAATATTTTGGTTGAAATAAAAAGAACAGTGGTTTTGCGCGATGTTATTGAACGCAATAAAATAAAAAACCCGGAAGCATTGAACCGCTTGGTTGAGTTTCTTTTTTCTGCAAAAGAATTTTCAGTGCATAAGTTTTATTCTTATTTGAAGTCTCTTGGAGTCAAAACCAGCAAAGATTCTTTATATTCTTATTTGAGGAATTTACGCGAGGCTTTTTTTGTTTTTCCGCTGAAAAAATTTTCTTTTGCATACAAAAAATCCGAACAATCCCTGCCAAAAATTTATTTTATTGACAATGGCTTGCTTAAAGTTCATGGAGCAAGCGATAGGGGAAAGCTTTTGGAAAACACTGTTTTTGTTGAATTAATGCGCAGGGAAAAAGACACAGCCTATTTTAAAGCGGTTTCTGGCGAAGAAGCTGATTTTGTCGTAAAAAAAGACAAAAAAATCATTGAAATAATCCAGGTTTGCTATGATTTGTCAAACCCCGAAACAAAACAAAGAGAATTAAACGGATTGCTCAAAGCAGTAATTGAATTGAAATGCAACAATTTAACAGTATTGACTTTTGATTACTCTGCAGAAGAAACAATCCAATTTGCAGAATCAAAATTGAAAGTAAAATTCATTCCGGCCTGGAAATGGCTGCTGGAACAAAACCAGCAAAACAAGCAAAACCACGCCCCAACAAAAAAATAAAAAACGCAAAAAAAATCTTTCCCGCCAAAAAAAATCGTTTGACTAAAAACAAAGCCATCCAAAACAAAAAAACACCCACAGGAAAAATCGATTACTTCTTTTTCTCAAAAAGCGGTTTCAGCACCCAATGCAAAAAATACGCCCAGCAAATCAACGCCGAACTAATCGACCTGAAACGCCCCAGCCAACTATTAGAAAACTGATTCTTGCCAAAAACCCAGAACAAAAAAAAGCCTGCAAAAGACGGGAAAAAAAGCCACAAAATCCAGGACAAAAAGCAAAACTACCCCGCACAGAAGAAAACACAATATTCCACAAACCCCATAGTTTCTGGCATTTTATAACCAGATAGTCATGATAAGAGTAGGTTTAAATATTACTTATACTGCAATATAAGTAAAATAAAGGGTGTTTTTTGTGCTGGATGAACGCGTTTTGGCAATGATTCGAGATTACAATCCACAATGGGAAAACAAAGAGATTGCTGTGCCTGAATACAAGAGGCATATTTTTGGCGAGATTCAGAAGTATTTGGATAAGAAACAGATTATTGCAATTGTGGGATTGCGGCGCGTTGGCAAAACGGTTTTGTTAAAGCAGATTCTGAAACAGCATATCCAAGAAACAGGCAAGCCGGAAAACTGTTTCTATTTTCTTTTTGACGACCTGTTGACACAGAATCCAAAAATTTTGGAAGATTTCTTGGACCATTACCTTAAAACAATTGCAAAAGACGGAAGGAAACTTGTTTTTTTTGACGAAATACAAAAAGTCCCTTATTGGCAGGATGTTTTGAAGAGACATTATGACACGAGGGACGACATAAAGTTTTTTGTTTCCGGTTCTGCATCACTGAAAATAAAAAAATCAAAGGAGAGCCTTGCAGGCAGGATATTCGATTTTTACTTGCCAATATTGACTTTCAGGGAATTCCTTGAATTGAACGGCTTAAAAATAGAAAAAACTGGCCTTGATTTTCAGAGCCTGAGAAAAACTTTTGAAGAAAACATCCACAAAAAGCCCTTAATCGAAGAATTGTTCTCCAAATATTTGCTGAAAGGGGCTTTTCCGGAAATTGCCAAAGAAGAAGACCCGGACATAATAAAAAATTATATTCGGAGCTCTGTTCTCGAAAAAATAGTCTTGGAGGACATTCCGGCTGTCTTTGAAGTGAAAAGAAAAGACGTTTTGTCAGAAATACTGGAATACTGTGCGAAAGAAACATCAAGCCTGTTGGACCTGACAAGCCTTGCAAAAACAGTCAAAGCAAACTACCAGACAACAAAATCCTATATTTTTTATTTGGAAAAATCGTTTGTCCTGGACATAGTTTACAATTACTCTAAAAGCACAGCCAAACAATTAAGAAAGAACAAAAAAGTCCACATAGCACACCCTTGCCTAACCATAACCGTAATGCGCTATCCAAAAGATGTTTTGGGCATTAATGAGATAGCGGGAAGATTTGTTGAAACCACAATCTTCCAGCACGCGAGACTCTTATCCGAAAGAACCTTCATTTGGAGAACCCCCCAAAAAGAAGAAATCGACATAATCCTCGAAATAAACCCAAACCAACCACTGCCAATAGAAGTAAAATACAGGAATAACACTGAAGAATCAGACGCCAACACCATAATCAAATTCTTAAAGAAAGCCAAAGCAACAAACGGAATAATCGTGACAAAAAACGCATTCAAACAGGAAAAAATCAGCGAAAAACAAATCCTCTTTGTGCCAGCATGGCTGTTCCTGCTCGCAATATAAAAAAAGAATCCACAAAAAAAAGCCAACCCCAACAAAAAAAGATACAAATCTACTGCAAAAGACCATCAAGTGTCAAACTCAAGTAATTATTTTACTTTGTGAGAAAGGGAAAGCCTTGCCGGCAGTGGAACAAAACCTATTCCAACAACTCGCAACTGCTTCACAAAGCTAAGCAATTGCTCAAAGCGGCATTTCAACATAGAAACCTAATAATACGGAGTGCAGCCGCCGGGAATCTTTTCCTGTTGGTGTGCAGTTTTGGGATTGTTGTTTGTAGCAGAGTACATTCGCACCCAATCGCATTTATTCATTTTTTTCCTCAAGTAGCCATTTCCATACCGGTTTTATTTTAATTTTTCTTCCGGAAACATTTAGTTCTTCTTGTTGGTCATAAGTTAGTATTAGCCCGCTTTTTTTCTTAAAGAATTGCATTGCTTCAAACAAACCGTCAATTTCGCGTTGTTTGTTTGTTTCATTTAAAGAATAGCATACTTGAATTATTAATTGTTTTGATGTTGGTTCATCAACAACAAAGTCGCACTCGTGTTTGTCCGCAAAGTAAAAGATATTTTTGTTCTCTGCTTTTCCAAGGCGTTGAAATAACTCAACAAACACTATGTTTTCGAGCCTTCTTCCATTGTCATTGGGCACTCTTGACAAGAATTTTATGTATCCGTTGTCAACCAAGTAAACCTTTGCTTTTGAAAGACGTGTTTTTTTGAATGAACGTGAGTATTGTTTAACATATCCTGCAAAGAAAATGTCTTCTAATGAATCCAAAATTAGGTAAACGTCTTCAAGACTGTATGGGGTTTTTGTTGATTTTAAATGATTTTCCAGAGAAGAAATGGAGAAATTGTTGCCGTAATTGTTTAGCATATAATTTATTAGCGCTCTTACAAGCGTAGTATTTTTTATTCCGAGTCTCTCAACTAAGTCTTTGTAAATAACTGAATCAAAATAACTCAAAATAATTCTTGATTTTAGAGAAACGTCCTGTGTGGAAACAACTTCGGGAAAACCACCAAATTCAAAGTACTCTTTGAATAGTTTTTTAACCTCAAATTTGTTGTCTGTGAGCAAAGATTTTTCATCAAATCGGGTTTTGTTATAATTAAGGAATTCTTTAAATGAAAATGGAAAAAGTAAATATGGCAGGCTTTTTCCGCGCAAAGAAGTGCTAATTTCTTTGCTAAGGAGTTTAGAATTTGAGCCTGATAAGTATACCTTGCAGTGTTCATTAACTAAAGTAACTACAAAATTCTCCCAGCCGTCAGCTTCTTGTATTTCATCAAAGAAATAAGTCAATCCTTTTGGGCCAAAAAGCTCTTTTGCCGACTCTTTTATTAATTCCAAATCTTGAGCCTTAAAATCTTGCATAAGATTAT
>CAYOAS010000128.1:0-3432 GCA_964402015.1 uncultured archaeon
AGTCAATTGTGCGCAAATGATTTTTCCATTTCTCTGGTCCGATTAATTCGATTCCTTTTTTTGCGACATCAGGGGCAATGCTGCCGAGGTCTGCGGGGGAGTGCAGAATTGGTGCGTAGAATAATTTTCTCATTTTCTTTCACCCAAAGGAATAACAATTTTTTCTTTTTCCACAATTTTTGCTCTTTCTTCTCTTGCAATTGCTCTTAGTGCTTCGTCCCAGTCTCGCATCATTCCGTATTCGAGCATTGTTTCCATGCCGGCTATTGCTGCTTTTAAATTGACTCCGATCAAGGGAATGTCTGCTACTGAAATAATTATGTCAGCATTAATTAATAGCCCTTTATTTAGTGCTCTATCTAACAAGTCAACTAATGTAGCATTTTTTTCTCTTGTTGGCTCCATTTTTTTTCACTTTTAGGTTACAAAGGAGTAAGCGGGCCACGGGCCAGTGAATCTTACGTTAAACCCTTCTTGTTTGTTTATTTGGTCTAGTTCTTTTCCGAGTTCTTGGACCTTGTTTTTTTCTACCAGGCAACTCAAATTCATTAGCATTTGTTTTCCTTCGATTTTTTTGTTTTTTTCAATTTTGGTGTCCTGGCAGTGTTTTTTTATTTCGGAATAAAATTGCTTGAATTTTTCGTCAGCCAGTTTTTCCATTTCTTGTTTTAAGATTTTTTTTATTTTTTGTTTTGTAAAGTATGCTTTTCCTTTTGTGGTTTTTTCCATTTCTTTTGCCAGGTTTTTGATTTCTTCTTTGGTTTGGCTTAATTTTTCTCCGATTGTTGTTGGATCCCATGTTATTTGCACGCTGAACTCTTGTTTTCCTTTTATTTTTTCGAGGTTTGTTTCAAGCCTTTCTTTTTCAAGTTGCAGCCAATCGGCTACTTGTTTGCTTGCGTCTTTTCCTTTTATTATTACGTCAAAGCTCAAGGGAATGACTGTTTCAAATTTTTCTTGTGCTTTGTCTATGACGTTTTGGTGTGTTTTAATCCATTGTTTCGCTTTTTCTTTGTCTTTTGAATCATATGCTTTTGCTTTGCAGTCATGCACTATTGCAATTAAGCCATTGCTTGGAATAGTGTAAACTTCGTTGTCTTCTATGCCTATTTTTCCAAGGCTTGTTTGTATGCTGCCTTTTGCTATGCAGTACAAGTATCTTCCTTGTTCTTCTTCGCTTTCTAAATTCTCCATTTTTTTGGCCTTTTTTTAAACTGTTGCTGTTTCTGTTTTTGGTTCACTTTTTTTGGGTGTCATTCTTTTTTGTTCCAGCCGCATTCTTTATGGAAAAACCAGTTGGTTGGAATGTTTTTTCCGCATTTTGGGCAGGTTTTTTTTCCTGGTTGTAGTGTTTCTTTTGGTTTTTCTGGTGTTTTTGTTGGTTCTGCTGTTTCTTCGATTGGCTCGTGTATTTTTGGTTCTTCTGGATTTTCTTGTATAATTCCTATTGTTTTGGTTTCTTTTGGTTCTTCTTTTGCTGGTTCTTCTTTTTGAATTTGTGCTAGTATTTCTTCCGCGTCTTTGTCTTTTTTTGGTTCTATTGCTGTTTCTTCTTCTGTTGTTGTTTTGATTGGTTCTTCAAGTTCTTTCAGTGGTTCTTTTTCGGTTTCTTCCATTGTTTTTGGAGTGGGTTTTGTAATAGTTTTTATTGCTTTTTTTTCTGGTTTCTTTTTGGTTTGCTTTAAAATTGTTGATTTTATTTTTTTCATTGGTTTTTTTGTTTTTTTCATTGTTTTTTCACTCCTATTGCGTTAATTTGTTCTTCGTTAATGAGTTTATTGATTAAATCGTTTGTCAAATCGTCCAAGCCGTTTCTAACGCTTTGCACTGCTTCGTTTAATCCGTGTTCTTCTTTCATTTTTTCGATGGCGTTGTCGAAGTCTTCTAGTGCTTTTCCAAGTCTTTCCTCTTCCTCTTCTGTTAGGGAGCCTGCTTCGATTCTTTTTATTGCCTGCAAGCGTAAAGCGTCTCTTATTATTTCAACTATTGCCAGCACTAATCCCATTACGCCGTTTTTCAGGCTTTCTTTGTCATCGTTTTTTAAATCGATTTTTGTAACCATGTTGCTATCTCCAAAGCTCTTCAAATCAATTGCTTTTCCTTCTTTTCCTCTTTTTAACTATTTTTCTTTTCCTTTCTCTCTTAAACCCAATCTCATCGTTAATTATGGTTTTTATTACTTCTGCTAATTCAGTGGCTGCTTTAAACAAATTTGGTTTTGAATTTTTTTCCATAGTTATCGTTTTCCTTTCTTCAATTTTTCCTCAATTTTTTTATTTGCTTCTTTGAATTTTTTTTTGAATAGGGCTGTTTTTTCCGCTTCTTTGACTAATTTGCCCAGTCCTAATCCTTTTAATATTGCTTGCGCTAATCCCTCTTTTGCTCTTGGTTTTTTTCTTTTTTCCATTGGTTTCACCTTTTAATTCTTTTTTTTGGTTTTTTTTCAATTTTTGTTGATTTCTTTATGTGTTTGGTAAAGCCCATTTTCTTCGTCTTTTTCCAAAATAATTTCTAGGATGCCATTGTTGAATGTTTTTTTGCAGATTTTTTTTACTGAAGAGTATAATGGAATTTTTTGGGAAAAACTTGTTTCACTATTTTTTCCGAAAATGTTTAGGCAATTGTTTCCGACCGAAACCAGAATGTCTTTTTCATTCACTCCCGGCAAAGCAATTGTTGCTCTCAAAAAATTTTTTTCATTGCTTACCTCTGCAATTTCCATTTTTTTGTCGCTGGTTAGTTGCAGGGATTTGTCAATCCACCAGCTGAATAAAACTTTTTTTCCTGAATCAAAGCCAACTTGCTTGAATTCAAGCACTGTTTTTCCCAGAATTTTTTTTGCTGTTGGATTAATTATTTCGTTTATTTTGTTCAGGGTTAGGCTGTCGTTTAAAGCGATTAATGCGCTTAATTCACCAATTCTTGCATTATCCTTTCTAATCAGATACTGGACTATTGTCTTGCTTTCTTCATCCAAAGCTTGCATGAATTTGCTTACTTCGTCTTGCTTTTCTTTTGCCACAATGTCTAATTCACCGCATGAAAAAGAGAATTCGCTTAATGCATTTTGCACTATTCTTTTTGTTGCTTGGCATTCTTGTAAAGCCAAGGCAAGGATTTCTGGAAAATGCTCTTTGCTAATGTTTTCCGTGCTTTGCCAAATTTTAATCAAGGATAAATCAAAGCCCAAAGCATTTGCCAAGTCTTTTTCGCTTGCATAATATTTTTGCAGCAAGCCGAATATTTGGTGTTTTGTTTCTGGTGGCAAGAATTCAGCCAATTTTTTTACTTCTTCACTTGCCTTCATTTTTTATTCCTCTTTTCTGTTTCCAGCCACAAGCAAAACAACCTTGTTCTATCAAGGTTTCTTTTACCTGCCATCGCATGCACTTGGGGCATTGTCTTCTATAAGCAACGGCTTCTTTTCTTTGT
>CAYOAS010000128.1:3442-4220 GCA_964402015.1 uncultured archaeon
CTTTGTTCTTCCCTTGCTGTTTTCTCAATTTTCTTTAGGATTGTTTGGCTAATTGGATCAATCATCGCAAGCCTCTCTTCAAAACTTTTTTTTTATTTAGAAATTTTTTCTGTTGCTAATTGCTTTGCTTTTGCTGATTGCCAGCCGCACCAAATGCATTGCTTGTTCAATAGTTGTTCTGTTTCCCCTTTTTTGCCGCAGTTTGGGCACTCTTCTTTTCCAATCATGGCTTCTTTCCATGCGGCTGTTTCGTAATTTGTTCCGCTTGGAAATTGTAGGCCGTATTTTGCTGCTGTTTCAAAGCTTGCTAGTGCTGCCCGAATTTTTATTCCAAGCAGTTCTGTGTCTGCAACTGAAACTGTTATGTCTGCGTTGATTACTAATCCTTTTTCTAGTACTCTGTCAATTACTGCTACCAAGCCTGAGTCTGTTTGAGTGTCTTTTTCGGGTTCTAGTACCTCTAATTCTTTTTCTTGTTTCATTTTTTTTAGCCTCCTGAATTATAGCCACACCATGGGCATCCCAAAAATAATTCTTCTCTTAAAATTTTTTTCTCGCATTGGGGGCAAGTTTCTTTTAAGATTAATTCTCTCCAGCCTTTTGCTTGCAGGTTAATGTCTTTTGGCAAGCCGATTCCAAGCTTGTAAGCGGTTTCAAAGCTTGACAGCAGTATAAGGCTTTCTAACTCGATTAATTTGAAGTCGAACAGGTAAGCGCGGATTCTTGCGTTGATTACAACTCCTCTGTCGAGTAATCTGTCTAATATTTGGGGTACTCC
>CAYOAS010000129.1:0-4205 GCA_964402015.1 uncultured archaeon
AAACGCAAAAATCAGCAAACATATTCCCTAAAACGCTGCGGAGTTACAGTTTTAACTTTATTGAGTTCTTCAGACAAATTTTGGGAATTTGTTCTCTCAAGAATATTCCCTTCAACTATTTTTAGGCCGAGACTTTCAACTTCATCTTTGAGTATGTAGGCGATTAATTTTTCCAAATTTTTTCCCTTGAATGCCCGCCAAGATTGTTCATGGTCCGCTCTTTCAGTTGGTCTTTTCATAAAATCTTTTTTGTGTAGTTCTTTGGCTTCTTTCAAAATCGATGAAATATATTTATAAGTGCCCATCCCTTGTTCTTGTTTCTTTTTTTCGTACAACTTTGTTAGGTCTGCAAAATCCACGGCTTCCACCTATTTTTCCATTATCAATATATATTCAAAAGGATATGCCAACCTGTCAGCATTTTTTGTTGAAGTAAAGCGCCCATTTTTGGAATTTCTGGTTAAAGGCAATATTTTTGATGGGATTGGCCTCTTGATTATTTTGAATAGTCTAAATCCAATATTTTGCATTATTTCAACAAATACTTCCGCATTGAAGATTTTTACTTTTTTTAATTCAGTGTCTCCAATCACTATGCATGCCTTTCCACTTGGCTTTAATATCCTATCCATTTCCTCAAAGCATTCTTGCATTTCAAAAAAATAACGCTCTACCCCTACTGCCTCTCTTCTGTCTTTTTTTCTTAATTCAGAACAAATTTGTTTGGCAAGCTGACTTTTAATCGGGAGATCTCCATCGTCTTTTTGAATAGAACCAATAAATTCTTTTCTAAAGCTTTGTAAATTTGTTATGTATTCTAACCAGAATGCTGTTAACTGATGCAAATCAGCATATTCATATGATGTAACATATGGCGGGCTTGTTACAACTAAAGAAACACTTCCTGATTCTGCAGGTAATTGCCTCGCATCTTGCATTTCAATAATCGGCCTGAAATCTCTTCCGTGATTTTCACTAACTAATTCATAAAAGTCTTTATTTTTCTTTAGCATTAATCTTACTTGTTTTGCAAATATTTTGTACGGGTTTCCAAAATTTTTGTTTTTATCCCTTGTGGGTTTTATGCTTTTCATTAACCACCAGGAACAATTTTTAAGAATGTTAGAGAATGCACATAAAAAGAAAGTTTTTATGTCTGTATCTTCAATTTTATTTATCTTGTCAAGAATTGTGCCAAGCGCAATTTTTTGTTTTTCTGGGAACCAATAGTCTATCCTTTCATTTTTTGGCAGGGCGACAGTTCCATTGCTTTGCGGGGCTTCTTTTTTTGGCCAATTGTTTGATTCATTGGTTAGTTCGTTGAGTAATTTTTTTGACTCTGTGTCTAATATTGTTGGCTCGATAAAGTTTGTCTTTGCTTTGGTTATTAGCAGTGCAACTGGGTTTATATCTACTCCAATTGCTTTTCTATTTAGGATAATTGATTCGACTAGCGTGGTTCCAGAGCCCATAAATGGGTCGCAAACAATATCTCCTTTTGTTGTGTAATCCAGAATTAGTTTTTTTGCGAGTTGGGGTATAAATTTTGCAGGATATCTATGATATCCATGCGTTGCATAAGATGTATCTGCTCTTGTCGCTTTTGCAAAAGCCCACTCTTGCTCTAATGGTAGCCCATCAAATAAGGAAGTTATTTCAAACATGCTTAAATCTTGAGCTAGCACAGTATTTTTGGCCTGTATTTTTAGTGCAGATAATTCCATTAAAATCAACAGTATTAAGTCAGAAATGATTTAAATACTCTGGCAGAGAGCAGATTTCCCCTGAATTCTTTATAAAGACCAATTTGTTCACATAAAGAGCTTTCAGTTCTTCGCCGTCTTGTTTTTTGGCATTCTCCGTGCGGAGCAACGTTTAAAATAACAATCGAGGACAGCACAGAATAGAGCGAAATTAACTTGAAACTCAGTGGTAACACCTAACAAATTTCGGGCAATAACCTCATCATCGTCTGTTAGGCAATATAGAAAACGCGGCGAATTCATTTTCCGAGCGCCATGTTGTTTTCTATTGCTTCTTTTATTTTTTTGGAATCAAAAGCAGGTTTTATCAGGCGCGTGTTGCCGCGAATGCCCTGCCCGGAAGCAGTTGTTAGAATGAGCCCGAACATTTCTAATTCTGAAACATACTGCCTGTACCATCTCGCGCTGACTGTTTCGTTGCGCAATTTTTTTGCAATCACGCAGTATTCTTCGTAAACCTCTCCAGAGAACAATATCCCTTCTTCTTGTTTTCCTGTTATTGTCTGGAAAGGCTTTTTTGTCAGCGCAAGGCACGAAATAGTGTAGAGCACCAATTGCTGTTGTTCCGGCAGCGTTGAAACCATGTTCAGAATTATTTCCTCTTCCACTTTCTTTTTTGCCTTTTTTACAAGTTCATCAGTGACTTTTTCTTTTTCCATTTTGTCAGCAAGCTCTCCGGCGCGCAACAACAGCAATACTGCCCTTCTTGCGTCTCCTGATTCCTGGGCTGCAATTGCCGCGGCAAAATTTATTGCGCTTTCCTCGACAGTATTTTCTTTGAACGCTATTTCAATTCTTTCTTTCAATATTTCCCGCAACTCGGAAGCGTTGTATGGCGAGAAAACCATTTCGTGCTCGCACAAGCTGCTTTTTGTCCGCGGGTCAAGCCTTTCTTTGAACATGAGGTTATTGGAAATTCCAATCAGCGAAACAGAACCTGCCTGTAATTCGTCATTGCAGCGCGTGAGCGCATAAACCAAATCATCCAAGTCTTTTGTCTTGTCTATTTCGTCCAGGACAATAATGAATTGTTTTTTGTTTTTTGAAATGTTTTCCAAAAGTTTTTCGTAAACAAACGCTGCTGAAAATCCAAGAAAATTTTCTTCAGGATACATGTCTTTTACTATCTTTATCAAAATACGGTATTTGCTGTTGTGGTTTCTGCAATTTATGTAAGTGCCGTCAATGCTCGCGTTTTTGCTTTGTGCAAAATCAGTCAGTTGGCGCAAAACATTCCTTGTAACGCTTGTTTTTCCAGTGCCAGTTGCCCCGTAAAGAAAAAGATTGTCGGGTTTTTTTCCATGCAGAGTAATCGCAAGCGTGTTGCTTATTTCTTCAATCTGTTTTTCCCTGAACGGCAGCTTGTCAGGAGTATAATGCGCGCTTATCGCGTTGCGGTCCAAAAAAACAGTCTTGCCATTTTTCCATTTTTCTTCAAAAATATTCTGCATTCAAGAAAATGTGGGGCAATTTTGTTAAAAAAACATCGAGTTGTGGAAGCAAACCAATTCCACTAATGCACTTTGTTTTTTATACTTGAAAATTTTTGCGTGTGCTTTTTGCGCGCGGTTATGTTTAATGGCTTCACCAATATAATTAAAATACTGTTCTAATATTTTTTAGTCGAACAGGTTTCTGGCAATGCAGTTTTGCAAAACGTTTGTCTTCAAATTGCATTGGCAGTTTTTCATTATAAGAGAGGGTGAATTGTTTGTCTTTTTTTGGAAAAATAATGAGTAAGCCCGAGAACATCGATATTGAAGAGTTCCTCAACAATCTTGACGTTGAGGAAGAGGCACTGTACGAGGACGCTGACGCTTTGGTCAAGCCGATTACTTTGGCTAGGGACCAGGACGTGCAGGTTGTCGTTGGCGAACTGAAGCAGGGAAACATTGTCCTTGCAAACATTGCTGACCTTTCAAAGCGCAATCCGGTAAAACTCAAGGAATATATCAATACAATAAAAGGGGAAGTTTCAGGAATCAACGGCGACATCGCGCGCATCAGCGCGGAAAGAATCCTGATTACTCCGGCACGCGTCAAAATAATCAAGCGCAGGGAATAAAAACAATTTTTTTGAAGGAATGTTGCGTCATTGCAACATTCTCTCAACTAATTTTTTTTACGCCAGCCAATTTTTGCAACTTTATTTAAACAATTTGTGTCCATTATTTTTATGGGTGCCGTGAAAAAATTCTTTTTGCCAAGTGCTGGGCAGTCAAAAGTAAGCAGGGTAAAGCCTCGCCATATTGGCATCTCTTCTATTTTGATTGAAGAAAAGGGTATCCAGCACGGCCATAAATTATATCGGGGGTGGGAAAAACATTTCGGCAAAGCGATTTTTTTGCTGAAGGACGTTGCTCTTGTCCCGTCATTGGCAGGTAAAAACAAGAATGCCTTTTTGGATATTTTTCCGGAATCTATTCGCAGGTATATCCATGG
>CAYOAS010000130.1:0-4192 GCA_964402015.1 uncultured archaeon
CTTCTCTTGTTCGCTGTATTAAATTGTTTTTTTGTTTTTGAAAAATTGCATAAGCGTAATATACGACAGGGTTAAGGGTGTTTCCATATTTTGCTTTAAGTTCCTCGTTATGTTTTTGTTTTTTTTCAAGGTAAGCATTCACAAAGTCTTTGTTGGGCATTGGAAAACGAATATAACCTCGCCATACAAATTCTTTTTTGTCAGTATAACGAGGGGTTTTTAGCATTGAATAGAATGCTACCGGGTAACCAACTGCATCAAAAACTATGTGTTTGGATTCAAACCAGTAAAAATGAGCATGGGCTCTTAATTCAACGCCAGCCTGCAATAAATTGTTTTGGTTTAATCTTAATTGTTCTTCATAATCGGTTAGGTTTGCATCAAGCATATGGCTCATTAGCCCAACCCTGCTTTTTGGGTCTTCATCTTTGAATAAAGTCTGGCAGGGCTTTGAGTGTTCAATGGCATCATCCAATTGGTCGGGAGTAAAATAAATATCGTTCACTGTGAAGGGCACACCGAAAATATTGCCAAGCAAAAGGCAGGCATAACCGAAAGGCATGCTTTTTCCGCTCCCTTGGGAACCGTCAATTGATGCAACAACATTCTGCCCGTGGTCTTTCTTCCATTTCCAGTCGCCGACAAGCATTTTGGTTGTGGTTTCGGTGGGCATTTGCAGGGCATTAAGCTTGTATTGGGTTGCCCCCCAATCAATGTGTTCAACGTCAAAATGGTCATAGTATTGTTTTAGGGGGCTTTCTTCGCCTAATGGCACTGTAATATCAAGGACTGATGCTTGTTGTGTCATAATTTGGGCATTCCTCCTTGAGATTCAACCGTAAAGTTTGGCAGGGTGAATTCCACTTGCAGGTCGTTCTCTAAGTAAATTTGGTTGAAAACATCCATTATTTTTCTTTTTGCAATTTGCAGTAACCTGTTCAATTCAGAAAGGGTATAGGTTTGCCCGAAGCCATAATTGTATTTTTTGCCTATTCTGAAAAAAGGGTTGGATAAGTCCCTTATTACTATTGCTTCAAGGTTTGGAATCGGAACACCGCCTTTTTCCCGCCCACTCCAAATTTTTGAAAGAAACTCAATTTTGTCAGTGTCATTAAAAGCAAAAGCGAACTGCCTAACCAAAATATACAGCATTGTGCAACTATCAGGCCGCAGTTGCAGGAAAGTGTAGTATATCGCATGAACCAAATTTTGAATGTGAACACTGTTAATATTGGCAGTGCTTTGGTCTTTTACTGAAATATCAAAATCTTTTAAAGCATCTGGGAATTTGTTTTCAACAAACGCATTTATTTCAGATTCAAGAAAGTTTTTATTCATTTTTCATACCTCGTTTTTCCATTTAAGGAATTCGTTTTTTGAAACCCCAATTTTTCCATATTATCTTTGTTTTTATAATCAGGATTATATTGTTTTGCTGAAATGAAAAGGGAGGTAAAAAAGGCGGTTTGATGGTTTTCATCGGGTGGGTGATAGGAAAGAATTCTGCAACCGCAATCGCATTTTTGGGTATAACTGCCGTCTTCGTTAGTTATTTTGAATGTGATTTGTTTCCTGCATTTTTTGCAATAAGTCGGAATTTGCCCGAAATGCTGCCTTGTAATCACAAGGGTTTGGATTATTCCTGGCACATTAGATCGCCCCTAAAATTATTATAAAATAAATGGAGCAAACCAAAATAATGAACCACAATGTTTTTTCCCTTGATTGCCATAGTATCTGCTGATTTTTTGCCAAGAATTCAACAGGTATTTTTTCGCCCGGAATGCCTTCCTCATTCACTCTTAAAAGAGGGATATTCTTGGATATTTCATCCGTGGTTTCAAAAGCGGATTTTATATGCATTGGGTTTCCTTCTTGAATTTTAAATCATAATAAGCAGCATCCAAATTTCCCTGAAACTTTTTAGCAGCCTTTTTTCGCAGTTTCCTCAGGCATTGCAAGTGCCATGCTTTATGCCGGTAATTGCGTAAATCGGCTGGGCGTATTTCTTTATTGCAGAAATAGCATTCACTCACGCACTAACGCCCCCCCGCTTCTGCTTGTGATTGCCTCGCTTTGGGCAAGCATAATCTTTTGGAATGTTGGATCGCTGCCCAGGCTCATTTGGGTAACGTGGGCAAGGTAATCAAGGAACTCCTCGTAAGTTTCAATCAAAGTTTCAGCCTGGTGTTGTGTTTTTATTCTGACAATATCAGTCTGCCATTGCTGGGTCGGATAAAAATAGTCGCCGATTGGCACAAGGTTCGGGCTCTTGATCCATGTTCGTTCTCCAATTTCGCTGCAATAAGAATAGTGGGCCCTGACAAGTTCTTCTTTGCCTAAAAGGGGTATAATGTGGGAATTAGTCACAAAAAGCCATTCACCATCATGTTCAGTAAGCAATTCGGTTTCGGGAGTCATTACTTGTTTGCCATTCTCATCCAAAACTTTTTTTCCGTCTTTCGTTATTTTTGGCTTTAAAATAAGATTTCCAGCGGCATCATGCTTTGGCCTGCTTGCAAGATAAGGAATAAAACAAAGCCCTGTAACTCGCCCCCACCGGCTATAAACCCTCATGTCTTCTCCCCTTAAATACAATTCCTTTATGTTGAATGGCTTGCATAGTTTGGCAACCCGAATAACCTTTTTTCTAAACGATTCGGTTGGAGAGAAAGGTTTTTGTTTGAAAGCGGCCTGAATTCCCTTGAAAACAAGAATTAAAAGGATTAACCCCAAAAATATTTTTACTCCATTCCACAATAAATCGCCCATTTCAATGGGCGCACCAAATAAGAAAACCGAGATAATCAAAAAAATTCCGATTAAAACAATTATTTTTAAGAAAAGGCTGCCTTGTAAAACATGAAGGCCCCCCTTTTTTTCTTCAGCCATCAAAGCCACCCTTTCCCCTTAAACACAAACAGTATAGAGAAAAAGAAAACTGAAAAAACAAGCAAAACGGCAAGCATTCTGCCCAAAATCATACTGGTTTTTTCTTCCACCTCGCTATAAATCTCTAATTTCAATTTATCAATCTCACCAGTTTTAAAACAAGCATCGGCAGAAGCCTGCAAAGCATCCATCCTTGCCTCAACCCTTGCAATGCTTAAAGCGGCCTGGGCGCAAGAAGCATCATAATAAGGATTTTGCTGGGCTGCCGCTTGCTGCTGGAGGAGTGTTTGATAGGCAGTTGCAGTGTCCCCCTCAGCAGCGGCAGCGGTGATTCCCTGCATCAAAACAATGCCCAACGTAAAAAGCAAAAGTGGTATTAAGATTATGCGCTTCATGTTAGAAGCTCCTAAAAAATTATAAAAACTGTAATAAATATGCTTTTATACTTTAAAAGACTATGTTTCCAACGCCATTTTAAAAATATAAAGAACTATGGGGGCAATCACAAAAATTAATAACAAAGAACTAAGCCCAGAATAAACAGGGAAAGAAAACCCTTGAACACCAAAAACATTAATAATAACAGCAGAAATAATACCTTCCACTGCATATAACCCAGTAAAATTTCCAATCTGATTATCAACAAAAAGACCGCCAATTAAAATAAAATACCTTGTCCAACCTTCCCCAACCATAGCATTAAGGTAAGTAAGGGCCCCGGTAATGGCAGAAACTATCCCGGCGGCAATTGACAAAACCACCATAAAATACCCCTTTATCCTTTAAACTTGCGGTAAATCACAGCAAAAACCAGCAATGCAATGAAAGCAAGAATAATTAAAAACCAATTTGAAATTAAAAACGCCCCTGGGTTTTCAAAAAAGGCGGTTATTGCATTTGTTATGTCATTAGTCCAATCAATGGGGCCGTCAGCAGCGTTAGCACGAGAATCAGTTAAACAAATATTAACTGTGGATTCAGCATCAATACCCCCGTAAACAGTATGTGAAATTCGGATTGGCACAAGCCCATCCCAACAATCATAAACCAACTGGGATTTATGCGAATTAGCAAGATCAATTAAGGTACTGGTTGCCTCACCTCTAAAAATATAGGTATATTGCCCATTCTCCGCAATATTTGTTCTCAGATACTGCAAATTCACAGAATTATTCGCAACAACCAAAAAGTTAGAGTCGGGAATACTTATATCATCAACTCCGACCTCACATTCAATATATCCCTTGTCTTCTTTTGCGAAAATAACTGGGTACTGCGCAGCCCCAACCAAAGCAAATGT
>CAYOAS010000131.1:0-4191 GCA_964402015.1 uncultured archaeon
AACACACTGCCCGCCGGTTTCGTTTTTTGCGGTTTTCTGTTTTTTTCGCGCGCGCTCTTTGCTGTGTCTTTTTGGGGGGTTCCTTGTTTTTTTCAAAAAAAATCGCTTGCTATGGTGCCTTCCTGCTGTTTTTATTGCCTCGCCTTTATGTTTATACCTTCTTTTTCTCCTCGTGAGCTTGTTTTGTTTTTTTTATGGTTTTTTAATGCCCTTGACAAGTCAATCATATTGCTTTATAATTTAGTGTTGTTTGAAAATCTCTTATAAGGGGTGTATTTTATGGCAAAAGTTAAAGGTCCGTTGATGAGCATGGGTGCAACCGGTCAGCTTGGAAAGTCGCTTGTTTTCATGACGTGGAAGGGTATTAAAGATGTGCGCACGCATGTCGTGCCCGCGAATCCGCGTTCAGATGGTCAGGTTGTTCAGCGTAATGTAATGAAATCAGCCGTTGCAAGTTGGCACGCCGTTTTATTTAATGCGCTTGACCTTGCCGCTTTCAATGTGTTGGCAAGCCTTCAGGCCGGCATTATGTCGGGCTTCAATGCGTTTTGCAAGTTATTCATTAATTGCGCGAATACAGCTATTGAGGCTCTTATCCCTTACGGCATGGTGGTGTCTTCAAATACTGGTGGAAGTTTCGGCATATCCTTGACGCTTGCCGGTAATTGCGCCGGTAAATTGCGGTGGGGTTCTTCCGCTACTGTCATGGGTAATTCTGCTGACCTCGTTCATGCCGCCCCTGGGAATCCTTATACATACACTCTTACTGGTTTAACGGCGGGGTCGTATGTGTATTTGCAAGCATACACTGAAGTTGCCGACACTTTTTTTCTGACCGGTGTATATAAGGTACTCGTTTTGGAATAAGTTTGCGTTATTCGTTTCCGCGCGCGGAGTTTTACTTTTGTTTTTTTCTCTCCGTGTGTTCTCCGCGCGCGGTTCAATTTTTGCTTGTGTTTCCTTCTGTTCTAGAAGGGGGTGTTATGGCTCTTATTAGCGGTCCGTTGATGAGCATGAAAGCTCGTGGACAGCTTGCAAAATCTCTTGTTTATTCAAATTGGAAGGGTCGTGCTACTGCTCGTGTTTTTTCTTCGCCGTCTGACCGTAAGACATCCGGTCAACTTGTGCAGCGCGGTTTGTTCTCTGACGCTGTTTCTCTTTATGTTTCAACGCGGTTAAATTCCCTTGATATCGTTGCTCATGCTTTAAGGCTAAAATATTTTGGGCTTAAAATCACATTTTTGAATTATTTTCTCCGTAACTATGTTGATTTCGTTAGTCGTGGTTTTGCGTGTTGCACATTGGATAGTTTCGTTGTTGTTTCAAATTCCGGTGGTGTTTTCAATTTTTCTGTTCGTGTTGTTGGTGATACGGGTGCCCGTTATCGTTATGGTTTGCGTCTTGGTATTCGTCCACCTGGGTATTTCCTTACCCGTGTGGGGGAAACTGATGTTTATACCGGTGTTGTTTCCGGTTATTCTTCCGGTACTGTTGTTTATTTGGGGTTTTACGGAAAAGATATAAATACTGCTTTGGTTTGTGGCTCCTTTCGCATTGTTATTGCTTAGGTGGTGTCGGTCTGTCTTTTTTTTTCTTTGTGTGTTTCCCTCGTCGTTAATCTATGCTTTTTTCGGTTGAAAAAAAAGTGCAAGCAAGCCCGCTACCCTTAACCTTTAAGGCGTTGCGCGCTACCTTGTTTTTAAGTTCCTTTTGGGTTTGTGCGCGCCGCCTTAATTCAAAATTATTGCGGGTTTGATTGCGCTTTTTTTTTATTTATGGAATGTTTTCGGTTAAGTCTTTTGTATGAAATTTTGTGTTATATGGCAAAAGTTAAAAGTTTTTCTCGTGAAATGGTCCGCGATTTATCCGGCGTTGTTGATTTTTATTTTTGGAAGGGAATCCCCGTTGCGCGTTTATGGCCGCGCCGTTCCAATTTGCCGCCGTCGCAAAAAATGCTTGGCGCGCGGCTCGCGTTTACACAGAGCCGGATTGATTTGCGGGCGGTGCAGGGTCCGGCGCGTGAAGCGTGGGCCGTTTCTTCCTATGGAAAACGCCAGGCTTGGCTTGATTACTACACCTCAATTTATATGCGTATGTGGCGTGATTTTCGGCGGTTCCCCCCTGTTGTGACTGGCTTTCTTTTTTCGTCGGAATGATTTTTATTTTTTCTTAATCTTTAAAAAATGGCTGGAAATCGTTGTTTAACTTTGATAGGTTCGCGTCTTGTTGGTGCAACTGTTTGTTTGTTTGATGACCTTCCCCAGTCTTATCTTACAACTGCGTATCATCATGGAACTGATGATGTATGCCGGAAAATGAAATATCCACCACCTCATGATTGTAAAGTCTTGGGCGGTGGTGGTGATATTATTTCTGAAATTTCTTTTGTTCAAAAAGGCGTTATTAATTATATGTATCCTCATGGTTATGGTGTTTGGGTGCCTACTGCCCGTCAAGCTTTTGATAACATGAATTATGGTGGCGTTGAGATTGAGGATATTCCTGACGCCCCTACTTTGTCTTTTAATATTCTTGTTTACTTGGTCAATGTTGAGGGTCGGGGTTGGTCGTGTTATGGTGTATATAATAAGTCGCGGTTTGTTCTTCCTTCTTCTCTTTTGGACCCGTTGTGGCGTGAGGATGATAGTATTTTTTTCTCTGTCGCTTTTACGCCGCCTTTTGTCGGCGGTGCGCCTGATTGGGCTAAGCTTACAACTCAACTTGGTTTGTTTAATTATTGTATTCCGGCTGTTGAGCTTCCGGTTTCAAAAGAGCTTTTTTATCTTTCTGACTTTCCTATTGCTTTTTCGTTTTGGCCTTGGCCTTTTGCTTTTGAGCAACTTAATACCTTACCGGAGCATCCTCTTGGTCCTGATTATTTTGGTTGGGATTTTCGTGACGCTTACACTTTTAATTTACGCTTAGTTGTTCGTCGTGGTTCTTCTCTTTTAAAAGTATGTTGGCCTGAAGATGTTCTAAAAAAAGCAAAGTGTGCCGCTGTTGTTGACACTGAAAGTGGTTTGGTTGTTGGCCCGCCTATATTAATAGAGTGAGGTTTTAATCATGACCCTTATTATTCCTGATGTGAGGTTTTCTGTTATGAAAAGTTTACATAAAACTGCGTCCGGTGGTGTTGTTGCAAGTGTCGCTGTTATGGTTGTGTCGTTGTTTCATGGTTTAACTCCAGAGCAACATTCCGCTGGTTTTATTCTTTCCGTTGCTGTTCTTGAGGGTGTGCGCAATATTTTAAAGAAGAAATTCCCGAAGTTTTTTTTCTTTCTTTGATTTGTGTTCTTGTTTTTTTGTGGTCTTTATCCACTTTATCCACAAGTATTAACACTTATCCACAGAAAAAAAAAAGTAGGCAAAAAAAAAAGACATCAGATGATGATGTCTTTTTTCTCGTTCTTTTGTGGTTTTAGTGTTTCGCTTTTGCGCTTATCCCGTTTGGTTCCTGTGGGAGCGCGGGGTAATGCAGCGCCATAGCCCCTAAAAGGAATAGGGGTTGGTGCTGGTCAATTCAGGCCATATTAGCAGGGAAGGGGCTTACAAGCGTGTTTGCGCTATCCTTCCGGCTCTTTGGGTGGCTGTTCCCTGTTCGGCGCCTTGCGCCGATTTTTCCGCTTATCCCTTATTGGTCCGTGGTTTGCGGGTCGTGCGGCGGGTTGGAGATATCCCGCCCTTGTCGCACGATTTCGGCAGTAGGGGCTATTTCTGCCGCTTGTGTTTTTTCTCCGCCTGATTCAGAAACAATTGAATTGTCGCTTGTTTCTTCTTCAGGTTTTTGGTCGTGTGGTAAAGAATCATCCTCTAGTAAGGCTTGATTGTTTATGGAACGCTCAAAATTGATTCTATCGTTCAGTGTCTTGCGAAGGTATGTACTCGGGGTTGTGTGTTCTGCGTCCGCGAGTTGTTTTAATGCGTTCCGGCTTTGGCGTGATATTTTGATAGCCACAGTGTAGTTGTTTGGGTCTATTAGCCTTGTCATGGTCAAATTGTGGCATTTTTTGGTTTTTGTTGTCAATTCTTTCTTTGTTTATTGGTAAACCTCTTAATCGTTCCCCCTGGCACGATAGCAGGCCTGTCTGCAGGCCGGTGTGCTTGGCTGTTGATGTTTTTGTTGCTTATTCCGTTCTGCGCGCGCGAAAAAAACAGAAAACCGCAAAAAACGAAACCGGCGGGCAGTGTGTT
>CAYOAS010000132.1:0-4174 GCA_964402015.1 uncultured archaeon
GATGGTTTACAATCTTGGAAAATCTTTTATTCCAATAGAAGAAGCCGAAAAAAATTTGCCGGAAAAAACAAGGCACAAAAAATAAATTTTTGTTAAAAAAAAAAATTTGGAAACGAAACCCTTTCGGGTTTCGTTCTTTTTTTGTTTTTTTAATTTTGATTTTTTATTGTGTGCTGATTACTATTGTTTTTGGCGCTCCTTCAACAGCATCGATTTTTCCTTTTTTTATTCCTACTATTGTTTTAACGCCTTTTTTTGCTGCTTCTTCGACAAGCCTTTTTGTTATTATGCCGTCAAAGACAACGATTGAAACGTTTGGCAATTCAGCAATTTTTTCAACAACATTCCTGACGTCTGATTCAGCTATTTCCTTCATTTCTGCGTCAAACAATTTTGCTTTCAGAGTGCCTTGCAATTGCTGCATTACCGGCAAGAATTGCTGTCTTTCTGCAGGGCTAATGAAAAAATCTTGTTGTTCTTGTTCAAAATTGTTTTCTCCAAAAGATTCTCTTGGGTGGGATTGGAATGATTGGGAGTGGAATGGTCTTGGGCATCTTGGGCTATAGTTTCTTTCGTTATATCTTGGCCTGCTCGTTCCTCTTGGCCTTTCCCTGTCGCCAAATCTGCTTCTGGGACCATAATTGCTTCTTGGCCTGTAAGCTCTTTCTCTCGGGGCATAGCTTCTGTTGCTTCTTTCGTAGCCAACGCTTCTTTTTTCCGAAAAGCCTTGCCCGCTTTGTTGGCTGTCAAAGCCATTGCTTTCTTTTGCAAGGAATTCTTCTGAAGGCATTTTTTTTCTCAGGGCCATTACTATTTCTTTTCTTGCAAGCTCTTCGACTTCTTTTCCATCTGGTGCTCTTGCAATAAAGTCTATTTTTGCAACTTGGGAAAGCCTTCTGGCGTTCAATATTCCTCCTCTGTCGCCGTCAATGAAAACAGTGGTTTCTTTTTTGTTGCACAATTCAATTATTGTGGCAGGAATTTTTGCCCCGTCCATTCCGGCAACATTGTTTATTTGGTTTTTCAATAGGTTTATGACGTCCGCGCGGCCTTCTACTATGATTATGTCGTTTGCACTGTCAACTTCAGGTCCTGCTGGAATTTTGTCAGGCCCGTATTCTGTTATGTCTGAAGACCTCACATTTTCCCTGATTGTTTCAGCGAGTTCCTGCGATTGTGGCATTTGTTCTTTCATGAATTTTTTCAATAATTCTTCTGCCCTGTTTTTTATTTCCGCGCGCTTTTCGTTTCTAGTGTCCTCTATTTTTTCAGTGGAAAACTTTGCAGTGTAAGGGCCTACCTTGTCAACTGCTTCTATTGCTGCAGCGAGCATGCTGGTTTGAACCATGTCCATGCTGCTTGGCACAATCAAAGTTCCTTTTGTAACCCCCATTGTTGTTTCCGGGGTTATTTCAATTCTTCCGATTTTTCCGCCTTGCTGTAATTCTCGCAAGTCCATTTGTTCTCCCAATAGGCCTTCGCATTGCCCGAATACTGCGCCAACAATATCATGCTTGTCAACTATTCCTTCGATTTCAAACTTTGACATTATGTTGTATTTTACTGTGTTAATGTATGTTTTAGCCATTCAATCACTTCCATTAAATTTTTTTTGGCTATTTTTAGAGAATTAGAACGATTTTTTTCGCGTTTTAATGGTTTTTCAGGGTTTCTGACAGTTTTTGTTTTGAATAATTTTTTATCCAAATTGTCTTGTTGCCAATTGTTTTTCCCTGCAAAATTTTTATTTGCGTTTTAAGCATTTCTTGAAGCTTTTCAATCAATTCTTTGTTTGCTTTTCCTTTTTCCGGAGCAGCCTTATTAAGGCTGGCGAATGCACTGCCTGCTTTGCAGGCAGGGCTTGCTCCATTCATCAAAGCCAACTATTTTGAATTCCTTTGAGTTCGGCAATATCTTTGCCTTTATGATAATGCCGTTTTCTTCAGCCATATCTTATAACAGTTCAAAAAAATAAAGAACCAATTTTTCTCAAATTTAAACCATTAAAGCGTTAAATCGCCCTAATTTTATTATAAATAATTATTTTCTGGAAAGGCTTTTAAAACCCGCTTTTGCCAAGCGGCTTTACTAAAGCCGCCTTAACTAAGGCGGTGCGAAAATGCTGCCTCTTCGCTCTGCTCAGAGACAGGATTTGGCTTCGCCAAATAATAAGGCAGGATAATACGCTGCCTCCTTCAGAGGTAGGATTTGCCTGCTGGCAAAATTCTTTCCTTTGGTTGATTTGGCTTAAGAAGGTATTTTATTGCTTTTCTGGCTTGTTTCTTGCATGACGCGCTATGCCAAGGGTGCTAATGCCGAAAGAGAGCTGATTCACGAGTTGTTTGACCGCGGTTTTTCAGTTGTCAGGGTTGCCGGTTCGGGCAAAACAGCTTTGCCAGCACCGGATATTATTGCTCTTTCCAGGAACAAAAAGCTTGCTTTTGAATGCAAGGCCTGGGGCAGCAATTCTGTTTCCATTCCCTTGCAACAAATGCGCGAATTAGTCAGCTGGTGTGAAAGAGCAGGGGTTGAAGCATTTGTTGCATGGAAGTTTCCACGCGAGGGATGGTTTTTTCTCAAGCCAGAGCACTTTACTAAAACCGCGCACGCGTACAATTGCACAAAACACAATGCGCTAAAACAAAAGCTTGATTTGAACGTTATTACCGGAAGGCAGGCAACACTCAGAGTTTGAACAAAAGATAGGTTATTATTTTTTTCAGGGTTCAAACTCTGAAAGAATTGAAACACTTTTTGCAGAAGTTTTTTTATGTACCTTGAACTTGACGCAATCATTGCAGACTTGAAGACAAGGCTTGAAAAAGAAAAAAGCCTGAAAAACAAGATTTTATTGGAAAAAGCCATTGAAGCTCTCGCAGACTACCAGCGCCAGGCAGCGCTAAAACATTAATTCGGTTTTACTAAAATGTCATAAAGTATTACCTTCGCTTTGCTTGGTAATACATTCCCAATGGTATTACATTCCTAATGGTATTGCCATCAGGCATGTCCAACTGTTAAGTTGGACTTTTGCCAGCCACCACAAGCAGTTCAGGTTTTTATTTTTCCGTTCTGCCATTCTTTTATCAGCAGCATTGCTGCCGCGTTGGTATCTGGCTTTCCGCCTTTTGCAAGCTTTCTTTTTTTCAGTGCAATTTCTTCCAAAATTTTTTCTGCATCTGTTTCTTTTTCTTCGATCCCGAATTCTTTTTTCATGGTTCCAGTTCCTTGCTTTTGCAGCCATTCAATAAGTTGCAAGGCAGCGCCTTCCAAGTCCTGCAGTTGGTTCGGGCTTTTTGCTGCAATCAGCATTAGTTCGAATTCACTGCGCTGCTCGAAAGGAATAATGCCGGGGCTGTCTATCAGCAAAACATTGTCTGCAATGCGGACAAACTGTGCTCCGCGAGTAAATCCTGCCTGTGCTGAAGTCCTTGCAGCTTTTCTTCCTGCAATCGCGTTTAGAACGCTTGATTTGCCAGTATTAGGATAACCAATAACAGCGATTTTTACCTGGTTTTTTCCAGCCATTTTCAATAATTCCTGGCGCAGGCGCTTTGTTCCCAAATGCTTTTGCGCTGCAACAAAATAGCACGGCGCGATTTTTGACAATTCTTTTTTTGTTTCCGCTGCTTTTTTTGTTCCAACCAAATCGCTTTTGTTCAATACAAAAACAAGCCTTTTTTTCTTCTGCATAATCTTTTGCTCAATATCACGGTTTCTTGTTTGTTCCGGAAACCGCGCATCCAGTATCTCCAAAACAATATCTGCTTCTTTTATTGCGCCAATTGCATGCGAAAACAAGCCCATTTTTTTCGCCTCATTTTATCCTTGTTATTATTGTTGTGCCAAACGTTATTTCTTCGCTCTTGAAAACAGCACTGCCGATGGAATACGTTTTGCTTTCTTTTTGCTGTTTGTTTTGGAATGGAGTGAGTAAAATTTTTCCTGCCGGTTTCAGTTTTAATGATAATTTATCCAAATATGCCGTAACAAGCTTATTTGGAATATTGTTTATTCCCCAATGTGAATAAATAAAATCAATCGTTCCGTCTTTGAAGTATCGTAACGCGTCATGTTCTGTCGCATGAACAAACTTTACCTCTTTAGTATTTAGCCATTCTTTGTGTGAGACATCAGCACAGCCGTACGCATTTATTTTTTTTTCAAAAATATT
>CAYOAS010000133.1:0-4109 GCA_964402015.1 uncultured archaeon
ACGTTTGCGGCCGGAGAAAAGTTTTTCAGGCTTTCCGCAAGGTCTGGCAAAACCTCTTCGTCAGAATCAATGAAAAAAACCCAATGGTTTTTGGCTTTCGCCATGCCAAAATTTTTCGAGGAAACATCAGAAACAAATTTTTTTGAAAAAACTTTTGCATTATAACGCCCGCATATTTCAAGAGTTTTGTCAGTGCTGAAAGAGTCCACGACAATTATCTCGTCGGCAAAAGCAACAGAATCAATGCAACGCTGAATTATTTTTTCATTGTTCTGTGTCAAAACCACTGTGCTAATCTTCATCAAAAAAACCCTTTCAGCAGCTTATCAATGCCGATCGATTCAAGCAAAAAATGCTGTTCCTTGCTTTCAAGGCAGAAAAAAAAGAAAAACAATGGCGCAAAAACAACTGAAAAGGCAGGCGAAAAAACGCTCTGCCAAAAAGAAAAAGCAAAAATCAAGGCAAAACAAAAAATTGAAACAAAAAACAGTTTTGGCAGGAAAGAAAAATCTATTCTTGCAAATCCTTTCACTGCAATCAAAGACAAGAGGAAAGAAATAACAACGGAAAAAAGCATTGAAAGTGCCGCGCCGTTAATGCCAAAAGCCGGAATAAAAAAGAAAGAAAAAGAAGCAAGGAAAAAAATAGAAATCGCAAAAATAATTCCGACAAGTTTCTGCAAATTTGCAATGAAAAGCAAATTAGAAAGCAAGGCATAAAAAAGCAAAAAAGCCAAAGTCACGGAACAAACCGCAAAAACGCTTGAAGCCTGCAAAAATTGCGCACCGAAAAACAACTCCACAACCTGTTGGGAAAAAACAACTGAAACAATTATGACTGGCGCAGAGAAAACAAAAAGCATTTTCATTACCCCGGATACCACTAAAGAGAACTTTTTTTTGTCCGTGCTGAAAAGCATTGAAAGCTGCGGAAACAACGCAGCAAAAAAACCCAACTCAACAACAAACAAAGCATCGAATAACGATTTGGGTGCCGAGTAAAACCCGAGCAAAGAATCGTTTTGCAAAAAAAACTTTACGAGAAGGATATCAAGCTTTGATGAAACCATTGACAAAAAACCAATAATAATAAACGGAATTATTGCGCTAGCAAGAATAACCCCATGAGTCCTTAGAGAAAACAAAAGCAATGGACGGTGCGGCAGGCGGAAAAAAAATATGCACGACAAGAAAAACGAAAAAAGGGTTGAAAGCGCAAATGCAATTGCAACAGCAATCAAGTCAAAACCAAAAAATATAAGGGCTGCACTAAAAACCGCAAAAACTATTTTCTGTGAAACAAAAACAATTGCTTCCAAATGCATTTCCTGAAACGCATTGAAGACACTCCTAAATGCTAAAGAAAACGAGTCCAAAATAAAAGAAAAAACAATTAGAAAAAGAAACAATGCTGCTTCAAACGACCTTGCAAAAAACAGTATTAATAAAGAAGACACAGCAAGAGAAAAAACAGACAAAAACAATTTTATCAAAAAGGCATCAGAAAAAAACATTCTATCGAAGCGCTTTTTTGAAAGCTCCCTCACAATAATTGTTGAAATTCCGGCATCAGAAAAAATAATGAAAAAAGCGGCAACTGAAAGAGCAAGATTATATTGCCCCAAAGCAGCAGGCCCAAAAAAGCGGCTTATCAGCAGGACAACTGCAAAAGAGAAAACCATCCCAACAAAACGCGCAAGGGAAAGAAAAAGAGTGTTCGCAGCAATTTTTTTCGCAGACATAACCCAATCAAACCTGTTTTGAAAGGAGTGTTGAATAAATAAATAACTTCCTATAAATTTGCCTTGAAAAGCTACAAGTATTCAACGCCCTTTGAAACCTTTCCAAAAAGTATAACAAAAAACAATTATTCTACATTGCATTAAACAATTCCAGGAAAAAAAACGCATAAACGAAAAAGAAAGGCAGGAAAGGATTTATTTATAGTATTGCAGGCAAAAAAAAGCGCGGGAACAACGAAAGGTTTAAAAAAGAGAAACTCCCAATAATTACAATTCTCTTGCAAAATATTGATTTGTAGGCAATTATGAAAGATATAGCACAATCTACTGAAGCCATAAAACGCCCCATTACAATGGTGCTGATTCTTTTTATTGTAATAATTGTTTATTTTTCCGGGCCATCAACTGCTTTTTTAACATCAGGATATCCAACAATGGCACACAATCCCGGCTCAAAAGACATTAATGTTTCAGTAACATTTTACAAAGAAAGATATGAAGCAATTGGCACAATCGGCGCAAAACTAATGAAATTGCCGCCAAACCCAACACCAACAGAAATAACAGCATTCGGAACCACGCCATGGGTATATGAAACAGTCGGCGCAAACGACTACAATTGCTGGGCAACACCATATGCTGCAGCTACAACAGGGCAAGCCAACACTAGCTTTTACTCTTACGAACTTGACGCATACTATGCGCCAGGAGCGCCAGCAGGAACACATGGATCTTGGGCAGCTGGCACTGGTTTTGACAAAAACTTTGACATCTTTGCATACGGTTACATGTGGAATCCTTGGGTAAACATGACAAACGCAACGACAATTGCACAAAACGATGTCACCACCAATGTTGGAAGCAATCCGTTCAGAGTGCCTGGAGACGTAAACTTTGCATACATATTCATTGACTACACAGAAGACCTTAGAGCATTAGGCAGGTTGGGCGCGTACAACCCATACAATCCAACTTGGGGAGCAACAGTGCCAGAATACAGGGCAGGGCTGGCAGCATTGTTTGGATATTATGGTTATGGTTATAATTATGCTGGAAAATTTACTTGCATTTTCCATTTCAGGAGCGTTCCGGAAGGAATATACCTGGCAATAGTGCCATACATTAACGGATTGAAAGTTGGCTCTTCAGGATGGGACAGCGGCGGAGTTGGAGTTACGCCGGAAGGAAGCAAGTCAGGTTCAATAATAATGATAAAAGATGTCAATACAACTGCTTCAACAGACTTGAATTTTATTGAACCAAACGGAACAAAAAGAATTTCTTTCACAGCACCATACAATTCGGGGATAGAGGACGCAAACTTCATAACAATTGACGTGAACTCTGACGGTTGCCCAACACCCGAAAGCGCAAGCTTGGACATTGGCACTAGTGTAACGCCTCCAAGATTCAGTTTTGGAACAGACGTAGGAAGCATAACGCTTTCCAGTTCCGCAACTTTCAAAATGTATTGGACTGGAATATTAACAACAACACAAGCACAGGTAATAATGGGCAGGCTAAAACTTTTGCAATTTGACCCGGCAACAAGCGCGTGGTTAACATTAGACACAACAATAACAGCAAGCGAAAACGAACTAAAAGTATTAATAAAGGCGCTAACATAAAAGAAAAAGTGAAAAAAATGAATTCGAAAAAAACAATAATGATTTTGATTGCACTTCTTGTTATTGCATCAAGCGCTTTTGCAGCAAAACAATATGTAATGGGCCAAATTATTATACCCAACAACCCAACCAGTGGAGAAACACCAGCAGCAGGCCCTGGCGGTGGGGGAGGCGGTGGCGGCGGAGAAACAACAACAGAAACAATCCTTGAAACAACATTGAACAACACGATTACTGGAGAAGAACTAGCGGCAATACTTACTGAAGCAGGATATAGCGCGGAACAGGTAGAGGCAGCAAAAGCATTGCTTGGGCAATTAGTGGAAATAGAACAAACAATAAAAGTCGAAAAAATAACTGGAGCTGGCCCGACAACCTATAAATCAACTGTTACAATTACAATCAAAAACCCGAGTAACATGGACTGGAAAGACGTAAAAGTCGTTATAGAAATACCCAAAGCAATTGCAACAAACGCTTCGGAAATAACAAGCCCATTGTCTTTCATTGCGCTGAAAGCAGACCCAATATTAGAGTTTATAGTTGACATTCCGACCGGAACAACAAAAACAATAACCTGGAGCATTGCAAAAGAAATAACCCAGTACCAATTGACAAAAATAAAAGCGCCAATAATTGCAGCGTTGCAAGAAACAGTTCCAATAGTGGACTGGTGCAAAAAAAACAATGTCAATTGTGACGACAGCAATCCATGCACTGGAGACAGTTGCAATCCGGAA
>CAYOAS010000134.1:0-4005 GCA_964402015.1 uncultured archaeon
AGATAGGTAGCAAATACAATTTTTTCATGAACACCATTGTTCTGGTATTTGCTGTCAAATTTTTGGGGGTTGGGAAAAATGAAAAAAAATTATTTGGGGTTTGTCGCTATTTTTTTGGCGTGTTTAATATCAATTTCTAGTTCTATTTTTGCGTATACAATAGGACCTAATTCAGTGTATGATGTGGGGTCACAGTCTTATTTTGTGAGAATAGACAGTAGCACAGTGTATGCTCCTGCTTCTTGTGGTGGCACGATTGCTGGACCGCACATGAACATAGAAGTAAAACCAAAAATAGGGCCAAATGTTTGGGGCAATTCCAGGGCTAATTGGCATGTAGTGTGGAAGACAGAATACAAGAGCGGGAAGCCTATTAGTTATTGTCTTATTTCTTATGACACTGTTTCAAGAGCGTGCAAAAAACTGTGTTATGACCGAAAATCTGGAAAAGGCGGAGACTTACTGCCACTGCTTGGTGTTCCAACAAGCATTCTAAGCGAGCCAAGCATAGCAAGTAAGTTCAGTCAATTTTACTTAATGTCTGGATCCAGCCCGATTTCTTACCCAGTGAATGTTCCATCTTTGGGGGGCCTTCTTGTGGTAGCTGGGACAATGTTAACAGTAATCATAGCGATCGTAATACTTCTGTTAAGTTGTTCTGCCGGAGCCTGCACTTGGGTATAATTGTTTGAACAGAGCCGTTGGACATAAAACTCAACGGCTCAAATTCACTTTTTTTATTCTGTTCTTTCCATTGTTGTCTTCGCTAGATAGTATGTGGCAACTAGCATGATACAAGCAACTGTAATGTCTACCACTAAGTAATAACTTGGGGCACTATTTGATGCATGCAAGAGAAAATCTGCCACATAGGAAAAGGGATTTACTGCCACTAACTGCGCATCCTTTAAGCCAAGTAATAATCCATTAAAACCAAATTGCGCAGCGCCTAACAATCCCATGCTGATAGAGAGTAATTGCGGACTGTCTGTCTTAGAACTAAGAAACAAGCCAAAAAAGCAAGCGGAAAACAATGTTACAATTACAATAGCAAAGACTGCTAGTGCTTGCAAAATTGAAACTGAAATGCTTGTAAGAAATGGAATTGCTACAATTAATATAGTTGCTTGTAAAAGGATGACAATGAAAGTTCCTCCAATCAAACCAATAATTTTTTCAAACACGCTTGCGGGAGCACTGTACAATTCTTGCAAGAACCCCTGGTTTTTTAAGAGGATAAAATGCACACCTATTTTTGCGCCAGCATTAAATGACAAAAACATTAGGAAACCAACAACAATAAACAAAGCGTATAATGGCGGGGTTGAGAGTAAAGGTTGAGCAATAGAAGAACCTAATACAATCAAAAGACCAATGCATAACAAAAAAGCTTCCACTAAAACATTATACTTGTTCCTCACCAATCTTTTCAGAGAGCACTCAGTCAAGTACCAGATAACGTTAATGTTCATTCTGACTCACCAATTATTTTCAAATACAATTCTTCCAAAGAACTTTCCTTTGTTTCAATTGTTTTAACATTCAAATGATTCTGTTCGAGTTTTTTAACTAGTTCAACTGGCAAAGGCAGACTCATTGTGTCGAACTCGAAAATAGAGCCCTTCTTTATGGGCACTACCCCGAGTATTTTCTCCAAATCTAGCACACTAGGATTTTCAGCAAAACTCAAAACTGTTTTTGATCGATTTTTCTTTTTTAGGTTATCAATTGAATCATCCACAACAACACGACCATTTCTTAATATTATAACTCGCTCGCATAATTCCTCGATTTCCTGCAAATAATGTGACGTTATCAAAAAAGTCTTGTTCTTGTTAGAGCTTAGTTTCCTGATTAGTTTCCAAACGCCCTGACGAATTTCTGGGTCTAATCCAACAGTGGGCTCATCCAAAACATATATTGCTGGATTATGCAAAAGGCATTTGGCTAGTTCAACGCGTTGACGCAAACCCCCTGACAAATTCTTAACGAGCGTTTCCACCACTTTCTCTAAATCGCATTCTTTCAGGGACAACGCCACTGCTTGATCCAACTCGTTTTTTTTGAGTCCAAACAGTGTGCCATGAAGCACCAAGTTCTCTCGCACAGTAAGTTCTTTATCCAAGCTTGGTTCTTGAAAAACCAGGCCTATCAATCGCCGAATTTTTTCTCTTTCTTTCACTGAATCTAACCCAGCAACTTTAACAGAACCCATAGTTGGCTTTCGCAAAGCAGCTATAATCGAAACCAAACTAGTCTTGCCTGCCCCATTCGGACCAAGAATCCCCACTATTTCACCAAAACCAATCGATAATGAAACAGCATCAAGAGCAACCACAGCACCATACTTCTTAGTCAAATTGTCAATGCAAATAACCCCTTGCCGCGAGTCAAGAGAAGAAAGCGCATCAATCTTATTGTTTTTTTGCAGCATTTGCTTTGCACTCTCCAGCCACTATTTTTTGTTTATTTTGCCGGTAAGCATCGTTTTCCATCAGCTTGATTATTGTGCGGTCATAATTTTTTGCATTTTGCTCAGTGCTTAACTCAACCAGTTTTTTTTTCGTAAAGCCAGTTACCTGGATGCTTGTTAAGTGTCTTGCATCTCGCAGTTCGTTTGCAGTATTAAAAACTAGTGCAAGAGGAGGAATAACTTCTTCAACTGTTTTAATCCACTTGCCATCAACATCAGTATGAAAAACTTCTGGCAAAGGCCCCCTGTGAACGCGAGGATCAAATTTAGATATTACTACATTGTCGTCTCTAGGCAAAAAATAAGCCGAGTATGCGCCTTCTTTTTTTGCAGAATGATAAAGTTTTTCTATTTGGTTTTCAGTCAATTGGCCTTGCAAGCAGTTACAATTAGTGAGCATTATCAATGCTTTTTTTCTCTTGTAAAGTTTGTTTATTACAAAAAAGTCTTTTGGCTCGTTACGCTGAGGTTCGCGCAAAAGAATTTTCAAAACATTCAAAAAAAGCTTGCCAGTAATTGTCTTTGAAGCCAAAAACTCAGCAGACTCTTTGTTAAGTATCCCCTTCACACCAACAATAGGCATAGTCATTGAATTTGGCCCGGTTCTACGAACCTTGTATTCTTTAGTAATTGGAGTAAGAATAAATGGTTTGCTGTTAAGTTCTTCAATAAAGCTTTTTGAAAGCAACGAAAGCTCTAACTCAAAAACCTTAAAATCCTCTTGTAACCCAAAATCCAAAGCAATGTTCAATAGTTCAGGCACAGCCCCAAATCCTTTCCCAGAATCATCAACCGCAACAAACAACTTATTCACACAACCACCAATACTAAGATAATTTCTATAGAAAGCGATATAAATAAATCGTTATTTATTTCTATAGAAAAATAACAATAAGGTATTGATTGGATGAACTCACAAGGCAAATCAATGTCAAAACAAAAAGAGTTAGGAAAAGACTTTGAAGAACTCGTTTCTATTATTCGCAAGATCTTTTCAGAGAAAAATGGTTGCATTAAGACAAAATAGGATACTTTAGAGAATCATTTGGAACAGTTGCGTGAAGAATTTGAAGAGCTAAAAGAAGTAACAACGCTTGGCGATAAAGCGGAAATTAACGAAGAACTTTGGCATGTGTTGTATTATGTGATTTATTTTGCGGTTTTAGGAGAGCGACAAGGCAAAGTTGATTTAGAAAAAGTCTTTAAAGAGTTAAACTGGTCAATGCGTTTCAGGCATCCGCATGTTTTCTAATGCGCAAAAGCAGAAACAATCGAGGACATTAAGCGTTTGAAGAAAGAACGCAAAGACACTTATCATAAAATGAAAAGAGAAAAAAGATTGGTTTTTTGAGTGGGTTTTGTGAAGGCAACTATTAGAAAAGCCAGATTAGCTGATTTGCACGTATTGCTTTCTCAGTGGTTGGATTTTGATATTGATGCCGAAAAAATAGAGCCGGAAATCTGCAAACTCAAAAAGAATGCGGTCGTGGAATTAAAGAAATATATTAGAAAGCAGATTTTGGAAAAGAACT
>CAYOAS010000135.1:0-3997 GCA_964402015.1 uncultured archaeon
CGGAATTAACATAATAAACTACAGCTTTCCAGCGCATTGTGTTAGGAACGCGGTTGGCAGCACCAATAGTTGAATAAACCACAACCACATTAGAAAAATGCCCGAATGCTCCTTTGTCGCCATCTGCAATTGCAGGGCTTCTCACAGGATTCCATTGCTGCTTGTTTGTGTCAAAGTTCACTCTGTATTGAAAGTAGCGGTTGTTGTCAGCGTAAATGTTTGATTCCCAAGTGCCTGGCGGGTTTCCCCTTAAGTTTGTTTGCCATGCTCCAGCAGTGCTGCAATTGCTGGTGCTGCACCCCCTGTAATCAACCGTTACTGCATTGTTTACGTCAACTAAAGCGTTCCAGTCCATTGCATCCCAATTCACTGCTGCTCCCGCATCTTTCACCGGGCTCAAATAGCTGCTGTGCATCCAGCTATTGTAATCCGCTTGCACTTCTGCTGCACTCAAAGCCCTGTTGTAGATTTTTACTTCGTCAATTTGACCATAAAAATTTCGCACTAAAGAAGGATAATCACCTATTTGTAGACTGTAATTATTTGCAACTAATCCTCCTGTTGAAACTGAGGATGACACGGTTTGTTGTGCACTCAAAACACCATTAAGGTATATTTTTTGGTTGTTTGCCCCACCCCACTTGTCATAAACTGCTGCAGCATGATACCATTTATTTACAACTATTGTAGAACCATATAGAGGAGTCGAATTAATATCAAACATAATACTATCGGTGGTGTTAATGGCAAAATCAAAACAACTAGCCATTTTACTCACTAATCTTTGAATGTAATTAGGTGCTAAATTTGTTGCCTTGAACCATAATGTTATAGAAATAGCCCCAGTATCTGAAATACTGTCAAGAGAGGATGAATCAGCTACTTGAACATAATCATTCACTCCATCAAAGAATCCAGCGTTAGTATCCCACATCCCCCAAGCATTAATATCAGCACCACTAATCAACTGCCCATTGTTGCTTCTGTTTGTATCATCTCTTATCCCGTTGCCAGTTGAATTCACATCATTGAATCTCCAGTAACCAACAAGGTTTCCATCATAAAACGCTTGGTTCTGGTCATTGTGAATCCTATCATCGCCAACAGGCATAATGTTTGCATCCTGCGTTACCTTTGTCCAATTGAAGTCATAAGCGTTGCCTGCATTATAATCGTTCGCTGTTGTGCTTGTCCAGCTTGGTGCAGGAATAACAAAAGTAGCTCTGTCGAGAGTCGGCAGGTTTATTTCAAGCGAAACATCAAAAACCGTTTCTTTCCCAAGAGGAATTTCAGCATAGTGATATAGGTTATAGCGCTTGTTTTTTTCAAGCGGACAGCTTGCCATGTCGGTTAAGGCAACGGGGCGAGATCGGGTTATTGTAGTAAAAGTCCCATCAGGCACTTGCACTGTGTGGCTGCAAACGTCTCTTTTTAAGCCACCATCACAAAATGTTAGCACAAAGTCAATTCCATCGTCAATGTAACAGCTTGTTTCGTCAAACGGCATGGCGCAAGGCTCGTCAATCATTTCGTTTCGGTAGTTTTGTGAAAACACATTGTAGTCCCAATTAATGTAGGTTGATGTCGGAAAAGTGGTATTGAATCTAATTTGACCATTGCACAAGTCCACAGCAAAAGGCAAATCGTGTTCAATCCAAAAAGGCATTGTGGCAAACTTGTAGGGAACTAAAACGTTTTCTGTGTCATAACCCCACTTGAAACGCAGGTTCTGCCCCCTAACTGCAATTGGTGAGGCAATGGTGTCAATGTAAATTCCCTCACCTGCCCTGTAATATGCTCTGTCAAAAACAAAAGTGTCTGCCGTAATGCTTGAAGAGAGAAAAAAAGGCAAGGCAGTATTGGATAATACCAAAAAAGCAAGCAATACAAAAAACAAGCGCATAATAAGATAAACGCAGTTGTTTTATTTAAACTTTTCTTTAAGGTTTTCAAGCATTTTTTCAATCTCTTTTTTTTCGATATTTGTGTTTTTTAGGAATATAGCAATAATAGCCCCGGTTAATGCTAATTGAATGCTTGAATCATTATATTTTTTGCCACAATTATTAAACAACAAAATGAACTCATTTTGCAATGTTTTAAGTTGCGCATCATGTTGTTTTAGGAATAAAAGAAGCCGGGTTTCCTGCAAAATCATATAAACTCACTTAATTGAAGTTGCGGTTTTTTGCCGTAATCAGGGGCATTTGTTGAAAATGGCCATACAATTTTTGGAATTGATAAGTCAAATTCAAACCATTCTTTTTGCCTTAAATAAGTGTTAATGAAAAAGCTTGCTTGCCAGAAAGTACCGCCCCTAAATTTTTCATAATCCTCTTTGAGCCAGGCAAGAAAAAAAAGGCGTTTATCATGCAAGGAAACATCAATCCCAAAAACATAATCCCCCATAAAAAAGTATTTAAGCTTGGCTTTTGGCCTTAACCAGTTTGATTCTTTCATAAAATCAGCATCAAAATCCCCTGCAGAAACATGAAAAAAGTCAAGGGGAACAAAATCAGAAGAAAAAAACTCGCCAACAGGCCCTTTAAAAAATAGGTCAAGCGAAGCCACATCAATTTTAACCTGCAGGTCAAAGAAAGAAATGTTGATTATATTGCCGCTTATTTTAACTGTTGGCAGTATTGGAATCACTAGTAAAGCCCCCAGGAAACTCTTTTTTTAGTTCTTGTATTATAAACCCAGAAAGCGGCTTTGTCTTTCCACAAAGAATAAGATAAACGAATGTTTTTTTGGGAATAATAACGAGTTCCACGCCCGGTTTCAATGCGGAAACGATTATTTGAAGCAACAGAAAGTTTAGGCGGCAATTCAGCCATTTTTGGAATGCCTGGCGGTTGCATAACAGCTTGTTTAGCTGCAGCAGCAAACCCAGGCAATTTTTGAGTAATGTCAGGGATTGTTGAAACCCTATCAGGAAAACCGTGCTTTATTAAAGTGTCAAGGCTCCCTTGCTTTCCCTCAGCAGCCCCAGCGGATTCCATTAAATCAGTAAGTTCTTTTACAAATCCTTCCCGGGTATTTGATTTGATTTGTGATGGATCAATATATTTTTTAATTCTGCCCCAAATATCCTTAATTTCTGAATCAGGTAAATAGTCCATAATGAACACTATTATAATGCTTTCTCAAAATTTAAATTTAACCCCTGCCAGAATTGCAATCAAAAAAATAACAAGAAAGAAAATTGTAATCAAAACCATTTTATAAAAAAAGTAAGTGTGAATAAGCACCCATACTAAAAATTTGGTGCGTTCTAACAAGAAAAAGCCCCCGAAAAACAGAGAATAATCAACCAGATTAATTCAATCAAAAGAATTAATAAAAATACTGAAAAGTAAATTGATAAATGGCATTCTTCATCTTTTTTATCCAATTCCCTGCTTATTTCCTCAGTGAAATTGCTCACTTTCGCCACCTTATCTTAGCCCAACGGTCAAGTTTATTATAACAATCCTCACAAATACACATAACACCAACATCATCAGTGACAAGACAAATTTTGCGCTTATCAGTAAAAGAAGCATGGCAAAGTTTACAGCAATAAATCATTTTTCAACAACCTCTTTATACATCAAAATTCTTTTCATTAACACATTCCGTTTTGGCACAACATGAACCCATTTACATTGGCCTGAATCAATAAGCTGGGCAGCCAAAAAATATGCTTCGGCATTTTCTTTCACTAAAATGCCAACAATCTCACACAATGAAGACATTTCAGGCAAATTACCAGGAGAAACAATCGGCAAATCTAATAATTTCACATCATAAAACTGCAATAATAAAACTTTCGCTTCTCGTTGCTGGTCATCACTCATTTTTCATTCACCCGCCTGAATTTTTGCTGTTGAAATCCATCCTTTCCCCTTATCATATCTTAACTTTTTAAATTTAATCCCTCTGTTTGTAGCAACAATTAACCCCTCTTCGGCATAAACCTTTTCACTCATTCTTTTTCACCTTTTCAACCAACGCT
>CAYOAS010000136.1:0-3959 GCA_964402015.1 uncultured archaeon
GCATGCAAAAAGAGAAAAAAACCCCAGAACATGCGCGTGCACTATTTCCAAATCCTTTTCAAGAAGCAATTGCAAAAACAATCCCGGCATGATTGCCTTTTTTCCAATACGGAAAGCACAAAAGCGCACTATCCTTGCCTTTAGCCCCGAATCATCAAGCTTGCCTGGCTTTTCCGCAATGCCTGAAGAAAAAACAACAACATTGTTTCCTCTTTCCGGCAGCATTTTTGCAAAAACAGCAAGCGGATTGCCAGTGCTCGCATCAAAATAATCAGAAACCTGCGTTATCCTCATTGTAAAACTTCCCCATAAACTCTCAATGTTGCCTCTGCGTTCTTTTTCCAGCTGAATTTCCTTGCCTGGACAAAACCCTTTCTTTCAAGCTCTTTCTTCAAGCCAAAATCGTCAAAAATTCCAAGAATCGCTTTTTCAAATTCCTTTTCGTCAAGCGGATTGTCAATCAATATTGCAGCTTCGCCTGTTATTTCCGGCACGCTTGCAGCGCGCGCTGCAACAACAGGGCAACCGCAAGCCATTGCCTCTAGCACCGGCAACCCAAATCCCTCATAATAAGAGCAGAAAGCGAGGGCATCAGCAGCATTGTATGCCAGGGCAAGGCGCTCCAGGGAAAGATTGTTCAAATACCTGATTTTTTCCCCAATGCCGAGCTGTTCAATCAATTTTTTTGTTTCCTGCCTTTGCTCTCCGACGCGCAACAGCAGCGCATCATTGTTTTTTTTTGCAAGCAATGCAAAAGCCTTCAAGAGAGTTGGAATGTTTTTTCTTTTTTCTTCCGAACCAACATTCAAAACAACATTCGCGTTTTCCGCGATTGAAAGCTCTTTTCGCGCGCTTTTCTTGTTCAATGGCCTGAAAGCTTTTGAGTCAAAAGCCAATGGTATTACCTCTATTTTTTCTTTTGGAATGCCAAGCTGCCTTTGAATTTCGTGCCGCGTGAAATTTGAAATAGCAATGATTTTTTTTGCGCATCCCATCTGCTTGAGTGAAGAATTCCAGAAAAAATTCACCACTGGATTGTAGTCTGCGGAGAGCCTGCTTGATATTATGTCCATGCAACTGACAACGCTTGCGTTCTTTCCCGCAACAATATGGGAAATGTACTGGTTGCTTGCATGGTAAACGTCAAAGCCATTGGGAATCCTGCCGGGAAAAACAAAAGCATTGTTCAGCAAATGCTTCAATGCGGGAAAATTCACTCCGCGGATATTCTTTACGCGCCCAATTTTTCCCGGAGCGGTTTTTTCCGAATCAAGAAAAATCATTTCAACGTCCGCTTTCTTTTTCATTTCTTCAAACAATGAAAAAGCATAATTCCCAATGCCTGTCGATGGCAAGAAATCGTTCAATAGCGCGATTTTCATTTCAAAATTCCTTCATAAACCGCGATTATTTCCTTCACTACGTTCTTCCAGGAATACTGCTGGACGCGCGCCCTCGCGCTTTCCGACAACTGCCTTTTTTCTGTTTTCATTAAAGCCATTGCTTCAACTATTTTTTCAGCAGCTTCATTCAAATCGTTGAAATTTATTATGAAACCGTTTTTTTTGTCCTCGACAAAAACGCGGAAAGCTTCCATATCCCTCAATAACGGAATGCAGCCAGCTGCCATTGCCTCGACAGCAGAAATCCCAAAGCCTTCTGCCTCAGACGCGGAAACAAAAAACTCGCTGCCCGCAAGCAGTTCAAGCAGTTGTGCTGCGCTAACATTGTCCATGAAAAAAACCCTGTTTGAAATTTCCAAATCCATTGTCATTTTTTCCAGGTCATAAAAAATATTGTCAAAATCCCTTCCAACTATCCTCAGCATTGCATTAGGCTTCTTTTTCAGGACAAGCGCAAAACAGTCAACCAGCAAGTCAAGGCGCTTGTTTTTTGCGAGCCTTCCGACAAAAATAAAGCTGTTTTTTTTTGGTTTTCTCTTTATGGAAAAAAATGCTTCAAGCTCAACCCCGTTTTCTATGAGTTTTATTGCATTTGCTTTTTTTTCAAATTCTGAAAAATCCTGCCTGCTGTCTGCAATCACAAAATCTGCTTTTTTTAGCAAAAAACCGAGCCATTTTGAATAAATTCCCTTCAGGAACAGCCGTTCTTTTGTGTGCGATATGCCGCCATGCGTGCTAACCACAACCGGCTTCTTGTGCAAGAATTTTGTCAATATTGCAAAATCTGAAAAAAAACCAATGTTCTGCACATGCACTGCATCTGCTTTTTTTATTTCACTTAAAACCCCGAAAGCTATTTTGTAAAATCCCAAATCCAGGAATGGAAATCTCTTTACTGAAATGCCGTTGACTATCCCTGCATCAGCAAGCCTTTGCCCGGAAACAGGATCTTGGTTCAGGCAGGCAACACTGCAATCAACATTGTTTTCTTTCAGCGCTTTTGCCAAGCCGAGCGCATAGCTTTCTATGCCCCCCTGCACGGGAAAAAAATTGTGCGTTAAAAGCAAAATTTTCATTTGAAAACGCTCCTGAATGTTCCCGTTGCCAATCCTGCAAGGAATACAAGCGCGCGCAAGAAAAAAACAAAAGGCGCAACCAATGCTGCCTTTTTGTCTCTTTCAAACGCGAAAATTACAAAAGGAATTGCCGTCAAAAAAAACAAGAATATTGCAGCAAAAAAAGCAGTCCAGCCAAAAAACGCAGAGGCAATTATTGCGCACGCCAGCGGAATCTGCAGTT
This sequence comes from uncultured archaeon, assembly GCA_964402015.1. GTDB lineage: Archaea > Iainarchaeota > Iainarchaeia > Iainarchaeales > JAGVWC01 > CAYOAS01. The sequence goes on from CAYOAS010000136.1 coordinate 2,703, forward strand.
TCAGCAATTGCGGCGTGTAAGAATCATTCACTGCCTTTTCCGCGTGCTTTTTGTAAAGCAAAACGCGCCAGTAGGCGCGAAAATATTTCATGCGGAAATATTTTTTCCAGCTTTCAGGATGCGAATGGTAAACTATTGCCTTGGGATTGAAAACCAGCTTCAGCCCTTTCTTTGACATTCTGTAAGAAAGATCAGGGTCCTCTCCTGAAGCCATTGGAAAATTCTCGTCAAAGCCGCCGAAATCCAAAAAAACATTTTTTTTGTAAGCAGCGGAATAGCTTCCAATCCAGTCCAAGCGCTTTGCGCTTTTTAGTTTTTCATAACGCTCTTCTATTTCTATTTGCCCGAAGCGCGCTGCAAGCTCTTTTTGCATTGTCTTGTACGCGCCCTGCACTCCGGCAACATTGCTGTCGCCGAACGGTGCAACCATTTCCCTCAACCAGTTTTCAGTTGCAATGCAATCCGAATCAGTGAAAATTATTATTTCCCCGCGCGCCTTTTTTGCCCCGATGTTCCTGGCGACAGCCGGCCCGGAGTGCTTTTGCTCGGCAAGCGCAACATTCTTGTATTGCCTGGCTATTTCGCGCGTATTGTCATTGCTTTCATCATCCACTATTATCAATTCGAATTCTTCCTCAAACTCTTGTGATAAAATTGATTCAATGCATTGCCTTATTGTTTTTGAAGCGTTGAAAGCAGGAACAATAATTGAAATCATTTGTCCATCTTGCTCCTTTTCATTAAATGCTTTGCAAGAGTCTTTGCGCTGCGCGCAATGCGCGGCAATTCCTTTGGATGCGTGATTGCCTGCACTGCCTTTGCAATAATATATTTTGGCCTTAAATAAAATTCAATGCGCGCGCTGTCGCACAATTCCACGAGCTCCTTGTTGTTCAGGCTTGGCCTTGAAACCATGCAATTGTGCTGCCCGCAATCATCCAGCCAGTCCTCAAAATTTTCCGATACAAGGAAATTGTTTTTTTTTGCCCATTCAAAAGTTTCTGTTCCGGGATACACCATTATTGGAAAAAATTGTGCAGTATCCGGGTCAAGCTCTTTTGCAAAATCTATTGTCTTGCGAATGCTTTCAATAGTATCCCCTTGATTGCCAAGCATGAAACAGCCGTGAACCAGAATTCCTGCTTTCTTTGCGTCTTTCATAAACCGCCTGATGCCTTCGATTGTAGTTCCTTTTCTTATCTCGTTCAATACACGCTGCTCGCCGGATTCAATTCCAACGCACAAGAGCCTGCAACC
>CAYOAS010000137.1:0-3954 GCA_964402015.1 uncultured archaeon
CAACGGTTTTACTAAAACCGTCATAAGGTATTACCTTCGCTGTTGCTCGGTAATATATGCCTAACAGCAAAAATAATGGTTGAGAAAAATGAAAGCAAACAATTGTGACAGGTGTGAAAATAAAGCAAACGTGTTCTGCGGTTATGGCCCGCACTGGTTCTGCAAAAAGCACTTTTTATACTTTTTTGAAAAGCGCTTCCGCAGGACAGTGCGCACAAACAAGCTGATAGAAAAGGGAGAAAAAATTGCGGTAGGATTATCAGGGGGAAAGGATTCAACAACTGCATTGTTTCTGCTGCAAAAAATTTTCCAGCACACTAATCCTATAGAGGCAATAATTATTGACGAAGGAATTCCGAATTACCGCGACAAAGCAATTGCAATCGCAAAACAAAACTGCAAAAAATGGGGCATTCCCTTCCACCAAGTTTCTTTCAAGAAAGCATTTGGTTTCAGAATGATAGAGGTAATGAAAAAAACCGGTGAAAAAAAATTAATTGGAAGCACCTGCGCTTTTTGCGGGGTATTCCGAAGGCGCCTGCTGAACGAAACAGCAAAAAAGATTGGCGCTGACAAAATCGCCACGGGCCACAATTTGGATGACGAGTGCCAGAGCATTGTAATGAATCTTTTCGAAGCTGATTTGTCAAGGATGGCACGGCTTGGGCCAATGGTTTGTTTTGACAAAAAGAACTTTGTTCCAAGAATAAAACCGTTGTACGACAGTCCTGAAGCTGAAATAATTGCGTTCGCTGACTTTAATGGCTTGGAGCATTTTTCCAGAGAAACATGTTGCCCGTTCAAATGGCAGGCAAAACGAAATTTTTTCCGCAAAATGCTGAACGAGGCAGAACAGCAGTTTCCGGGAACAAAATATAAGATACTGCAGTCTTTCAGGCAGTTGAAGCCGCGCATCTCGGATTTTGCGGAAAAAAAGAAAGTTTCACAATGCAGGCAATGCGGTTCCATATTGACCGGCAAAAGCTGTGTTGCATGCGGGCAATTGAAAAAATTGCGGTCGCCTGCAAAGCATTAAAAAAACTAACCCGCCAGAAATTCCTTAGAATATTTATGAGAGATTGAACAATAGCGAAATCTCTCGACGTATTCCGGATTGCGCCCAACGATTGAACGAAAGAAAAAAAACAAAATCGTTCAATGTTCAATCGTTGACGGAATGGCGCGGGCCCATAGTCTATCGGTAGGACGACTGCTTGACGTGCAGTAAAGTTCGGTTCGATTCCGAGTGGGCCCATTTTTCATTTTTCTTTTTTTTTTAATCGGTTTCTTCTTTTTTTGCCCATTTGCCCTTGCCTTTTTCTTTTTTCTTTTGCGGTTCTTCCTCTTGCTTTTCATATTTTTCGATTGATATTTCCATTTCTTCGGAAAACTTTTTTTCGAAATCGTCAAGTTCGGCTATTTTTGAATCAACGAGTTTTATGCGCGCGTTTTGTTGTTCTTCAAATTTTGCGAGCGTGTCGTTTATTTGTTTCGCGCTTTTGTTGAATTTTTCAACGTTTGAATTGATTACTTTCAAGAACTGCTGCTTGAAAGCGTCAAGATTTGAAATTTGTGTTCCCAAATCGCTTGAAAGCTTTTCCAGCCTCAAGTCAATGCTTTTTTGTGTTTCCTTTTCCCGCTCTTTCTGCAATTCCAACTGGATTCTCTGCGTTTTTTTTAGTTCTTCTTTTGCAGCATCAAGCTCTTGGATTTTTTCCTGAATCTTTTTTTGGTTTTCGGTTTCCAGTTCTTTTTGTGTTTCAGCCAGTGCTTTTTGCAGTTTCTCTGTTTGCGCTTTTGTTGTTTCAATTTCCAAAAGTTTTGCTTTGATTTCCTCCGGATTCACTTGTTCCTTTATTGCTTCAATGTTTGCAATTTCTTTTTTCAACGCGTTCTCAAGTGATTTGGATTTTTCAATCGACAATTGTTCTATTTTTGTCCGCGCGTCAGCTATCAGGCCTTCTGCAACAGCGCTTTCCAGTTCGAGTGTTTTGTTTGCGCGCGAGTCAATCTCATCAATCTTTTTTCCAGCGTCATCGAGCATTTCCTGCACTGCAGAACGCGCCTTTATCAATTCGGAATTGAATTCGGAAACTCCAGCATCCTTTGCTTTTTTGAGTTCAACTAACTGTTGCGACAATTGGTCAAAAAGGCTTTTTTCCAACTGTTTCTTTGATTCAATCTTGTCTATTTGTGTTTGTATCTCCTTGTTGGCTTTTGACAGTTCTTTTATTTTCTGGTCAATCTGCTCTATTACCTCGTCAGCTTTTTTTTGCAGTGAGGAATCCATTTTGTGCATCATCAATACTTGTTGGGATTCCTGCAGGGTCTTTATTTTTTTCAGTTCCTTTTCTGTTTGTTTTGTGACTTTTTCGTCAAGAACCTTGTCCAGGTCAGAACGGATTTTTTTCATTTCCTGCAATGACTGGCTGACTGTCGCAAGAATTCCCTTTTCCCAAAGCTTGCTCAAATCCACATGGGTTTCCTCCAACTCGTGCTTTTCCAAAGCCTTTTCCACGGCGCGCTTTTTCATTTCTTCCAAATCATTTTTTTCCTGCTTTGCCGGAATATCAAAAACTGGCTTTTGGACAGTTTTTTCTTCTTTTTTTTGCTGGAAAGGAAACCATTGCTTTTCTTTTTTTTGCCCTGGCTCTTCCTGCGTTTCCCTTTCGGTTTCTGAAACAGCTTCTTCAACAATCTCTTCTTCATTTTCTCCGGAAGCCCTTTCTTCTTCAGCGCTTTCCTCTTCTGCTTCCTCAATGGCTTCCTCCGGCGCTTCCTCTGTTAAATCCTGAAAAACTTGTTTTTTTGGTGGCCTGCCACGCGCTTCGTCAAGCAATGCCTGCGCCTGCTCCGGCGTTATTCCAACGTCTTTGAGATTGAGGATTATTTCTTTGTCGGAAACATTCAAAGCCAATAATTTCTTGACTGAATCAAGCAGCAACTGCTTTCGGTCCATAACAGAAAATAATAGAGATTAAGCCATATAAAAACTTGCCTTGCAGTCACGGTTTTAACTTTGAAAAAACCAAAAGCATTCAGCCAAGCAAAAGGATTAAAACCAAAAAAAGAGCATAAATTATGCATGCTGGAAAGGAAACCAAAGTTTGCCGGAAAGCAAACCAAGTGGGAAAAAAGAAGAATTGCAAGGCAATTTGCAAGGGCACAGCAATTAACAAAACAAGGCAAAAAGAAAAAGGCTCTTGTTGAGCCGCTCACAATCGCGCCCTTCAAAGAAAGAATGAACGCATTCAACCAAGGAAAAATGGTTTTCTATGATGCGGGAAAAAGGATTGTTTTGCCTTTGGTACTGAAGGCAATAGGCAAGTTCTTGTTTTTGAATTGGATTCAAAGAAAAACTCTGAAAATTCTCTTCCAGTTAATTCTTTCTTTTCCGCTGATTCAAGCCTTGGCCACATGGAATTGGATTGGCGTTGGAGAGGTCATGGTTTGGGCCTGAAAGGCGCTTCAATAGCGGAAAGGCATGTGAGGGAAACAAGAGGCGGAAAGCACGACTTTGAATCGCTTCCCCAATTTGTGAACATTTTCAAAAAACTTGGCTACGAGGAAAAAAAAATCTTGAAACAATCCTTTTGGGAAACATTCTATGCCATGAAAAAAACAGGGAAATTCCAAAAAAAGGACAACTTGTTTAAATGGTTCCTGGTTGAAGCCATTGACCCAAAAAACGGCAAGGCAAGGTTGTTCAGGTTTCCAATAAAAGAATGAATCGCCTTGCAGGAAGCAGTTTTATTTGTTGGTCTTATCAACTTTGCCGCAAGGCAAATCCTGCCTCTGAAAGAGGCAACATATTTGCACCGCACAAGCAATAATGCAGTAAGGCATGTCTGGCTGAAAGCCAGACTTTTGCACCGCCTTGTTACTATTGCCGTGAGGCAATTATTGCCGAGCAACAGCGAAGGCAACCTGCCTCTGAAGGAGGTAGCTTACAGC
>CAYOAS010000138.1:0-3950 GCA_964402015.1 uncultured archaeon
CACAGTATTTCAAAGCTTGTTTTTTCCAGCAATTCCAGGGATTTTAACAATTGTTTTTTGTTTCCGCTGGGCAGGTCTGTTCTGCCAACGCCTGCATTGAACAAGGTGTCGCCGCTGAAAAGAATTTTGTTTTTTTGCTCTAAAAAACAAACGCTGCCGGCAGTGTGCCCTGGAGTGAAAAGAACTTTCAGCTTGAAATTTCCGAGATTGATTGTTTCGCTCTTTCGGAAAAAAGAATTGATTTTTGGAAAAAAATCAACGGAAAAAGCTGCTGTGGCTGTCGCAATGCTGTCTTTTTTTTCTATGAATGCAGCATCGTTCTTGTGCATCCGCACTTTGGCTTTTTCAAGCAAAAAATCTGCGCTGAAATGGTCAGCATGGCAGTGCGTGTGCAGCACAAGCGCGATATCGCTTGGTTTCAGGCCTGTTTCCATTATTGAAAAGCGCAGGCTTTTTGCCTCTGATTGCAAGCCGGAATCAATAAGCACGTTTTTCTTTTCGCCCTTTAACAAAAAAGCATTGCAGCTGTTGCCATGCGGAATCAGCCTGTAACAACCACCTGCGATTTCTTCAATAGTCTGCTTCATTTTTTCACTTCAAATCTCGAATTTTTTGAAAAAATAACCCTTTGCAAATTCAACCATGGAAAAATAAGATATCAAAACCAAAAACACTATTCCAAGAAACCAAAACGGCAAGGGCACAAACGCAAAAAACGAATTCCACGGAGAATAAATTATGCCAACGGAAATCAACGCAATAATTATTGTTGAAATCAAAAGCCACTTGCTTGGCCTGCTCTTCCAGAAAGGCCTTTTTGTGCGGATAGCAAAAGTAACAATTATTTCCGAAAGAACTGATTCAAGGAACCAGGCAGTGTGGAAAACTTCAGCGCTCGCGCTCAAAACAAAAAGCAAGAAGGCGATAGTGAGAATGTCAAAAACCGAGCTGATCAAGCCGAAAAAAACCATAAAGCGCGAAATAGCCTTTATGCTCCAGCGCCTTGGCTTTTGCAAATATTCCCTGTCAACATTGTCAGTGGAAATCATAAGCATTGGTCCGTCAGACAAAAAATTGGTTAACAGAATTTGCGTTGGCAAAAGCGGCAGGAAAGGCAAAAACATTGATGAAACCGCAAGAGTAAACATGTTCCCGAAATTTGCGGAAATAGTGTTGAAAATATATTTTATCATATTGCCAAAGGTGCGCCTGCCTTCTTTTATTCCATCATCAATAACCAAAAGCGATTTTTTCAAGAGAATAATGTCAGCGCTTTCGCGCGCAATGTCAACAGCAGAATCAACAGTAATGCCAACATCTGCTTCTTTCAATGCGTTGGCATCGTTAATGCCATCGCCCAAAAAACCAACAATGTGCCCTTGTTGCCTAAGCGTGCTGACAATCTGCAGTTTTTGTTGCGGGCTGACGCGCACAAAAACATTGTTTTTTGCAATCATGTCAGCAACCAGCCCCTTGCCTGTTGACAACAGTTTGGCACCATCGATTATCTCGTTGTTTGCAATGCTAAAGCCAACCTGCCTGCAGACCTCGCGCGTTACAAGAGCATTGTCGCCAGTAATTATTTTTATTGCAACGCCGAGCGATTGCATGGAAGAAATTGCTTCCGAAGCAATTTTTTTTGGCGGGTCAAAAAAAACCAGGAAACCGCGAAAGCACAGCACGCTTTCATCAGCAGCAGAATATTCCTGCTTTTCGGAAACCTGCTTTGACGCCAAAGCAATTACCCTGTATCCTTTGCTGCCCAAATCGAAAAACTGTTTTTCCAAATCATATTTTTTGGCGCGCAATGGAAAAATGTTTCCTGAAAAAGCAACGGAATTGCAAACCGCCAGTACTGAATCAAAAGAACCCTTGCAAACAAGCTCGCGCCCATTGCCTTTTTCAAGCACGACGCTCATTCGCCTGCGCGCAAAGTCAAATTCCTGTTCGGCAATCTTTTTGAAATCAAAAAGCTTTTTTTTGTCAAAGTTTTTGCCTGCAAATTCCCAGAGCGCGGCATCAATCCTGTTTCCGACAAAACCCTTTTTTGTTTTTACCGCGGAATTGCAAAGCAACGACAGCAAAAGCAATTCCTCGTCCTTTTTTCCGTCAGCGCCAAAAAAAGAATGCAGGGAAAAATTGTTTTCAGTGAGCGTGCCGGTTTTGTCACAGCACAAAACATCCATGTTGCCAAGGTTTTCAATCGAAGAAAGGCGCTTTACAACAACCTTTTTTTTGCTTAATTCTATTGCGCCGTGCGACAACCCGAGCGTAATGATTATCGGCAAAACTTCTGGAGTAATGCCAACAGCGAGAGCGAGCGCAAAAAGAAAGGATTCCAACGGCCCTTTTCCCAAAACAGTGTTCACTACAAAAATAAAAAAAGTCATTGCGGCAATAATGTAAATCAAAAAGTTTCCAAAACTGGAAAGGCTTTTTTCAAAATCGCTTATTGTTTCATGCTCTTTCAAAAAAGAAGCTGTTTTTCCAAGTTCAGTATTATAACCAGTGCCGGTAACGAGCGCGGTTGCATGCCCGCTTGAAACACTTGTGCCCATGAAAACACTGTTTTTCAAATCATGCAAGACCGGCGCCCGCAATGAAACCAATGCAATGTTTTTTTCCGCTGGCTCTGCCTCGCCCGTAAGCGCTGACTCGTTGCAAGAAAGCTCTTCCACAGTAAGCAGGCGCGCGTCCGCAGGAACAATATCGCCGATTTCCAAAAAAATAATGTCGCCAGGCACAAGCTGCTTGGCGTTTATTTCTGTTTCATTGCCGTTGCGCAAGGCCTTTGCATTGAAAGAAACAAGCGAGCGAAGCTGCTGCAATGCCTTTTCGCTTTTGTACTCCTGAAAAAAACCAAGCCAAGAAGTTAACGCAACCATTCCAAGAATTATTGCCGCATTGGTTTGCTCGCCCAAAAAAAACGCCAAAATAGACGCAGCAACAAGAATCAAAACAAAAGGGCTCTTCAACTGCAACAAAAAAATTTCCAAAAAATGCCTTTTTTTGCTTGCAGGAAACTCGTTCAAGCCAAAACGCTTCAAGCGCTCTGCAGCCTCGCCAGAAGAAAGCCCTCGCTCCGAACCATTCAAAACTGAAAGCGCCTGCTCCGCACTCAACGACCAATAATTTTTTTGTTCCACGAAACAAAACAGGAAAAAGGAATTAATAAGCGTTAGCAGTGCACTAGACTTGCTCTTTAATTCAATGTTACTCTTAAATTCCATTTTCTGCTCTTAAATTTTCTGAAAAGGCAAATAATTCTTTGTCACTATGAACAATAGGAATGCCTAATTCTTTTGCTTTTTTTATTTCTGCAATCGTTCCATTGCTTTTTTCAAAATTTGGCAAAACATAAACTATGTCGCTCTTTGCCAACCAACCCAAACTATAACGGTAATAATCCTCAATAGTCAAAGAAGTATCATAAAATTGAAACTGAAAATCTAACCAAGGACAAAACGGAACAAAACCCAATTTTAATAATTCAACACACTTTTTTGTTCCAAAGTGAATATTGTTTAAAGTTTTGATAATATTATCGGAATTATAACTTCCAGCAACATAAACAGTAATCATTTTTTTTCCTTAATCATTCTTTTGCCTCTTTCAGCTTTGCCTATAAAGTCTGATTTGCCCACAAAATCCAAAGTTTGCCCATAATGTCTAATCCGTGCTCCTAAATTCGTTTAACGGAGCAATAAAATGCTTATTTTCCAATCTTCTTTTATTTTCTCATTGAAAAAGCATTGCCAAACAATGCTTTGAAAGCCTGAAAAGTGTTTTTTTATAAAGTTCTCTGTTGTTAGAACAGTAAAGTCATTGCTTGAACCATTTACTTGAACTATAGCAAAAAGCCTAAATAATTGAATAATTGATAAATCAAAAGCTGTTGCTTTTGAATATTCCTCGCACCAAAGTGCTCGGAATTGCTTTTTGCATATAGC
>CAYOAS010000139.1:0-3935 GCA_964402015.1 uncultured archaeon
TCAAAACCCTTGTTTAATAGTGCAAGCATTTCTCCCGCAATCTTTTTTTGCTGTTTTTCCTCAACCCATTCCTGCATGGCTTCGCTTATTGCTTTTCCAAGCACGCCCTTGCCGTCCCCGATTGTTTCATTGACTGTTTTCCTAAAATCTTTCTCAACATTATCCTTGACAGTAATAGTAATGGTTCCCATAAAAACACCACAAATATTTACATTAATAATATATTTAAATATGCTGCTTTTGTAAATGGTTGTTTTGGAATTTCAGGCAATTGTTTTTGTTAATTGCCCGTTGTTTATGTTTTCTTCAATCTCTTCTTTGAGCCTTAACCCAATTACAGAGCTCTTGTCCTTGCTCAAGGCAACGCCGACAATCTGGTCGGCTTCCTTTATTACTGTGTCGTTGTGCGTTATCGCAATGAACTGGCTGGTTTTGCTGATGTTTTTTATTATGCGGACAAACTTGACTGAATTCTCCTTGTCAAGCGCTGCATCAGCCTCGTCAAAGAGATAGAATGGTGCTGGCTCATACAATTGCAGCGCGAAAAGGAAAGCAAGCGCTGTAAGGGTTTTTTCGCCGCCGCTCATCAAGTCAATGTTTTTTATTTCTTTTCCCTTAAAACTCGCTTCAATAAGCAATCCAGACTCTAGCGGCTTTTCAGAATCAGTCAAATTGAGCTTTCCCTGGCCGTCCGAAAGCTCGAAGAAAATCTTGTTGAAATTGCGGTTTATTGCGTTGAAGCAATCCAAAAAAACCTCTGTCCTCCTGATTTCAATCTTGTTTATCATTTCAAGAACCGCAAGCCTTTCCTGCTCAAGCTTTTCACTTTTTGATTTTATTTCCAGCAATTCTTTTTCAAAACTGCCAAAGTGTTCCAGCGCCTTGAGGTTTATTGCCCCGAGCTCTTTTATCCTGTGCTCTATTTCCGGAATCCTCTTTCTTATTTTTGCAGCGTCGAATTCCTTTAAAGCCAGAACGCCAACAAAGCCAGCGAATTCCTGTTGCAAGTCAACAAGCCGTACCTCGAGCTTGCTGTTTTCAATGTTTATTTCATTCTCCTGCCTTTCGGAATCGCGCAGGGAATAATCAGCCTTTGAAATCTTTTCTTTTATCAAAATTGTTTTTTGCGTTTTTTTTTCTTTTTCCAAGATTATTGCGTTGCTTTCTTTTTCCGTTTTTGCAAGCTCTATTTCAAGCTCTTTTATTTTCACTTCAAGCAAAACAATTTCTTTTCGTTCCGCGGCAATAAACGCCTCAAGCCCGCTGTTTTCCTTTTCCAGTGCGCGGATTTCCCCGAGATTGCTTTCTCTTTCCTCTATAATCAGCTTGTTTGCTTCCAATTCCAAAGAATTCTTTTTTTCCCTAACATCGTTGCGCTTTTGCATTGCCTTGCCTGTTTTTTCGTTCAGCTCGTGCAATGCAGAAAGACCCGTTTTCTGTTTTTCCAAGGAAAGCGCTTTTTCCTTTTCTTCAAGCTTTTGTTCCAGCACAGCAATGGCTTCTTCGCTTTCTTTTATGCTTGCTTCAATGCTTTTTGAATTGTTTTTTTCAATGGCTTCCCGCAATTCCCGGGTTTTTGAAACCAGTGCTTTTTTTTTCAGTTTCAGTTCATCAAAACCCTTTAATTCAGCTGACAAAACGCTTGATTCAGAAATGCTTTTCTCCAGCTCTTTCTTCAGCGCGCGCTTTGCATCGATTGCCTTGAGCGCTTCCTGTCTTTCCTGATTTAATTTTTTTAATTCTTCCTGTTTTTTTGCCAGCAGAGAGCGTTTTTTGTCAGCGGAAAGCTTGCTGTCGCAAACAGGGCAGCTTGCAATCGCTTTCGACAATCGCCCAATTGATTCTGAAAGAGAATCCGCACTGCTTTCAGCATAACTTGCCTTTGCGTTTGCTTCGTCAAGCGCTTTTTCAGCGTGCGCCAACTCTTTTTCTATGTCTGGGTGCTTTGCGGTTATTGCTTTCAGCAAATCGTTTTTTTCAAGGAAATAACGCTCTTTTTTTTCCAATTCCTTCAATTCGCTTTCAAGCCCTGAAAGCGCTTTTGAATTTGCTTCAATAAAACCAGCCAGTGACTGCAATTCGGATTTCTTCCCGAAAAATTTTTCCCTTTCAGCGCCAATTTCTTCCCGCAGGCTTTTTATCCCGTTTTCAACAATTTTTAACCCGGAATCCTTTTCCTTCAGCTTTTCCGCCAAGACAGAAGATTGTTCGTCCAATGCATGCAATTCTTTTTCAAGCGCCTTTAATTCTGTTTCTTTTATGGCAATTTCCCCGGCTTTTTCGCACTGTTCCTTTTCAAGAACCCTGTTCTTTTCATTCAGTTCAATAATCTTTTTTTTGTTTTTTTCAATGGCTTCATTTTTTGCAATCTCCCTTTCCTCCCTGATTTTCCTGATTGCCTTTTTTTCCTCTGCATCAATTCCAATGCTGCTGAAAGCCTTTTCCTTTGAATGGATTATTTTCTGATTGAGAATCTCAATCTCCTTTTCCAGTTCTTCCAATTCCTGCCTTGCCTCGCCGAGCCTTTTCTGTTTTTCCAATTTTTCCCAAGCAATCTTTTTTGTTTTTTCACTGTTCTGTTTCAGCCCCGATTCGATTTTTTCAATTTCATTCTTTAACAAACCGGCTTTTGACTGCTTTAATTCTTCATTCAGCGAATTGAATTCCATTGCAGAATTTCTTTCTTTGTTCAATTCTTCAAGATAAATTGAGCGCTCCGCAAGAACAATCCTTGCCTCTTTTATTTTTGAATCGACTTTTTCCAGTTCCTTCAGCGCCTCGGCTTTTTTTTCGTCAAACTCCTTAAGGCCAGCCATGTCGTCAATAATCTCGCGGCGCTGAATGTCATTCATTTCAATAATGCGCGTTACGTCTCCCTGCAGCACAATATTGTGGCCTGTTGCCTTGACGCCAAGCTCTTCAAGCAGGGATTGCGCCTCGTTTAACCCAATCCTTTTTCCATCCAGCCTTACAATTGATTTTCCATGCCTGTCAATGCTCCTGCTGAAAACATAATTTTTCTGGCCATCCTTGAATTCAGCCTCGGCTGTCGCATAATCAGAATCAGCGCCGTGAGTTATCAAGTCAACCATTTTGCCCGCACGCAATGCCTTCATGCTGCTGATTCCCAAAACAAAAAGCAGGGCATCGCACAAATTGGATTTTCCGCTGCCGTTGCTTCCCACTATCGCAGTAAAACCGTTGCTGAACGGCAATTCTGCCTTCTTGAAAGACTTGAAGTTCCTAAGGCGCAGCTTTGAAATCCTAATCATAAAATTATCTTTTCTCTGGCAAACTCTTGCCGGACAAGGTTTATCAACTATAGCAAGCGGCATTAATTTTTGAACAAAAATTGTCGCTTGATAGATAACAAATGACTATAGCGAACCGCTTTAATTTTTGAACATTTATTGCGGTTTGCTATATGCAAAAAGCAATTAATTGTTCAATTATTTAGGCTTTTTGCTATAAATTATGCCAAAACATTTTTGTCATTTGCTATATTTTTGTGCGGAAAGGTAATAAAGCGGAACAGTCATTCCAGCATAGGCTGTTGCGACAAGCAAAAAGGCGAAATCAACCACAAAAAACAGCAAGTCATCAGAAACAAAAGCCGCAAGGCTTGTTCCAAGGTTTGAAATCAGGGAAAACAAAAAACCGATAATTACCACAAAAACAAGCGCGGAGAAAGGCCTTTTTTTTATGAATGCGCCGCTTTCTTTCAACGCTTCTTTTATTGTCATTTCGTTTACAGCCAGCACTGCCGGCAAGAACACGAAAACAAGATACACCAGCAAGCCAAGCAATAAAAAAACAATTCCCGCAACAATGCCAAGCAGGTCATTGATTGTTCCAAGCTGCATTACAAGCAGCGCGAGCGCAAAAAAAAGACCAAGAACCAGTGACTCAAAAATCGCCAGAAAAAAAGCGTTTCC
>CAYOAS010000140.1:0-3893 GCA_964402015.1 uncultured archaeon
CTGAAGATATCCCATGCGTCCGGTATTACCGGTAAAAATTCCTCAAAAAAACCCTGAAAAAAGCAGACCAATACTATATGGAATACGTACACAAAGACCTGTGATTTAATAACAGTGCAACGCCCAAAACGGATTTATTGTTTTGGGGTTTATTCTTTTTTTATTTCAGAATAAGCGTATTCTTCCGCGCGTGCATGAAATCCTGTTTGTTGCTGGAATCTCTTGAACGCTTCTTCCACAGTGCGCGAGTTCACAAAGCCCTTGTGGTGGCGGAAACCGCCGCCGAAAGAATGCGGAATGTGCAATAGCTCGTGAATAATTGTTTTTGTTTTTTCTTCCTCGCTCTGGCGGTTAAAATGCTCTGTTATTAATTCGATTACGTAAAACGGTTTCTGGTTCATGCCCAATTGCATTACTTTTCCCATTGTGTGGATGCGCGCAATTATCCTGCGCGACTTGCTGCCAGCGCTTTCAACAACAGTCACTCTCTCCAAATCAAAAAAACCAAGGCCGATGCAACGCGCAATCTCGCGCGCTTTCGCAGTCCATTGCTCGCTGAAACAGTATCGCATGGAAAACCATTGGAAAGAAAATTTAATTAAGGCAATGATTGCAAGTTTATATGTGAGCGGAAATTTGATGGAAATAGAAAAATCCGAAAAGCTGGGCGATTATTCTTTTTTTTTAGCGAGCAAAAAGGCATTCTTCCACAGCTATGCTGATTCTGGATTCAAAAACAAATGGGCTGGATTTTGGGCGGGCAACAGGAAATGCATGGAATATTTTGCGCTGAAATGTTACAATGAATGGTTGTCGGAATGCAATGCAAAAAAAATTTCTTATTTTGGCAGCCATTGCGTGCTGGAGTTTGAAACAAAAAGCGGGATAGTAAAGCAAACGCTTTTTGTTCCAAAAGACAAGGCAACGCTTGGCGTGCAGATAGAGGCAAAAAAAGAGGCATGGTTCGAATTGGAGTTAGCAATCAATATTCGCTCGCGCGAAGAAAACTGGCACGGGCGCGCATACAAGGCAAAAGAGATTCCAAGCGGAATAATTGTCGAAGGAGAGCACGGCCATGGCACTGTTATTTTTTCAGTGGAAAAAGGCCAAAAAACAATAAAACCGGAAAGCCAATACAAAGAGCACTTTCCCGGCGGGGAAAAGCAAAGGTGTTTCTTGCCCGCAAAAATTTTCCTAAAAGGAAAAAAAATAGTTTTCTTCATTTCATTCCACAAAAAAAGGCCGCGCGCAATAGAAAAAAACAATTTTGACGCCCTGCTAAAGCAAAAAAATCAGGAATATGAAAGCGCGATTGGCGGGGCAATAGAATGCAACAACAAACAATTAGAGCACGGCTTTTGCTGGTCAGCAATAGATTTGCTGTTGCTGGAAAACAACCAAGCCAATTTTGCCGGGCTGCCATGGTTTTTACAGTTATGGGCGCGCGATTTGTTCTGGAGCCTGCCGGCAATAATAGATTTGGGGCATTTTGAAAAAACCCAAAAAATATTGAAACTGTTTATGGAGCACGCGGAAAACGGGCAGATACCAAACACTATTTATTCGGGGGAAACCCAGTTAAACGGAATTGACGCAACACTGCTCTGGATAATAGCGCTGGCACACTATTACAGAAACAGCGGAGACAAAAAGTTTTTGAAAAAAACCAAGAGCTTTTTGCTGCGGGCTTTGCGCTTTTTGCGCAGGCGCGACACTGATAACGATGGCCTGATAGAGCATGATGAAAAAGAAAATGAAACCTGGATGGATTCTTTGAACAGGAAAGAAAACGCTGTCGAGGTGCAAGCGCTTTATATCAAGGCACTTTATGAAGCGATTTTTTTGATGGAAGAATTGAAAGAAGAAAAAACAATGAAAGAACTGAAAGCGCGCGTTTTCCACAGCGCTTTTTCTTTCGGAAAATTCCGCGTGTTTGAAAACTTTTTGGCAGACAGGTTGGTTGGAAAAATTCCTGTTGCGGAGCAAACCTGCAATCCCATTGTCGCGGCAATGTTTGGGGTTTGCGATTGCCGCGATGCAAGGCATGTTTTGCTGGAAATAGAAAGCGATTTTTTTGATTCGCACAAGGGAGTGCGGACTCTTTCAAAAATCAGCAATGGGTTTGACCCGAAAGGCTATCATACCGGTTCAGCGTGGTCTTTAAGCACTGGCTGGGCAAGCGCTGCAGAATTTTATTGGAAGCGCGCGCAAAAGGGAGAGCATTTTTTGCACAAGCTGTTTTCGGATTACAACGAAAACTCTTTGGGCTGCATTGGCGAATGCTGGGATTCAAAAACAAGCGAATTGATTGGTTGCGGATTGCAATTGTGGGGCGCTGCATTTGTAATAAGGATTATTGACGAATTTATGCTCGGCATGAAAGCAAATGCTGCGGAAAGCTCAATCGAATTGGATCCCTGCCTGCCGGACGGCATTGATTCCATTAAAAGAAAAAAAAGGATTGGAAAAGAATGGACTGAAATAACAATCAAGCGGAACGGGGAGGAAATTACAGCAAAGAGCTCGAACAAAAAAATAAAAATTGTTTTGAAAGAAAAAAAAGGAAAATAAATGCAAGAAATCTTATACATAATCGGGAGTGTTTTGCTGGTCAGCCTGGTTTCCCTGATTGGAATTTTCAGTTTTCTGGTGAAGGAAAATTTCCTTAAAAAAAGCCTGATTTATTTTGTGAGTTTTTCCGCAGGCGCTTTGATGGGAGACTCTTTCATTCATCTTTTGCCGGAGGCAATTGAAAAGAGCCCGGCAATAACAATAAGTGTTGGCGTTTTATCCGGAATCGTTTTGTTTTTCATTGTCGAAAAAATAATCCACTGGCGCCACTGCCATGATTTCACATGCGAACAGCACCCGCAAAGATTGGGGTATATGAATCTTATTGGGGACGCAGTGCACAATTTTTTGGACGGAGTGCTTATTGCCGGAAGCTATCTGGCAAGCATTCCGCTTGGAATAACAACAACTATTGCAGTATTGTTCCATGAAATTCCGCAGGAAATCGGGGACTTTGGGGTATTGCTGCACAGTGGTTTTTCGAAAAAAAAAGCGCTTGCACTCAATCTGCTTTCAGCGCTATTTGCTGTAATCGGCGCAATCGCAACAATTCTTGCGGGAAAAATGCTTGAAAACGTTTCAATATTCATTGTTCCTCTAGCGGCAGGCGGCTTCATCTATATTGCAGGAAGCGACTTGATACCGGAAATGCACAAAGAAACAAAAACAACCGCATCAATAATGCAATTGATTACGTTTGTTCTCGGAATAATAGTAATGTTCGCGTTATTGGCGCTCGAATGATTTTTTTGGAGAAACCGGCTTTGTTCCTAAATTCCTCAAAAAAGGCGAATAAAGGAGCGGATAGTTTGATTTAGGGGCAGACATTTTCACCCACGAAATTGGCTTGTGTGCCAAGCCCATACATTGGATGGCTAAACCTTAATCAAATTCAACCGCGCAAAATGAGTTATGCTGGAGGGGCAATCATCTGTTAAAATATCAAAATGCTAAATAAACGCATTTTTCTATGTTTTATGGCTAAAATGGATTTTCTACAATAACCGCGCAAATGAAGATTTAAAAAATGAATGGGGTATTTTACATTTTATGCACTGGGCAAAACCAACATATGCTTCAAAAGAGCAGATTAATCGGGCAGGAGATATTCTAATTAGCGATACTGCTTCTGAAGAAGAAAAAAACAAAGCACTTGAAATCCTTGATAATTGGAGAGCAGTTCATAGCTATCCAATGCACATATTTAAAAAAAGGCTAAAAGATACATCAATAAAAGTCGATAAAAACTCTTTAACCGCTCAGAGACTTAAGCGTGTTCCAGCCATTGTTAAGAAACTAAAGCGAAAATATAATGGGAACTC
>CAYOAS010000141.1:0-3892 GCA_964402015.1 uncultured archaeon
GACTGGAACAAAGAAGAAATAAAACAATTTGCCGTTGAATTGCGAAAGAAATCAAAACCAATTGTCATTGCAGCAAACAAAATCGATTTGCCAGGGACAGACAAAAAATTCGAAGCGCTGAAACAGGCATTTCCAGATATTGAGATTATTGCCTGTTCCGCACAATCGGAACTAGCCTTAAAAAAAGCCGCAAAAGAAGGATTGATTGAATACTATGCCGGCCAAAAAGAATTTTTCCAGGTCCAGGGAAAAACATTGAATGAAAAGCAGCAGAACGCTCTTAATTACATTAAGGCAACTGTTTTGGAAAAATTTGGCAGCACTGGCATCCAGGATGTTCTGGAAACAGCTGTTTTCAGGCAGCTCAAAATGATTGTGGTTTTTCCAGTGCCAAACGCAAAATTGCTGGATTCAGAAGGAAGAATTTTGCCCGACTGCTTTCTTGTGCCGCAAGGCTCAACAGCACTCGATTTTGCTTTCCGCCTGCACACTGACATTGGCGAAGGATTCATTAACGCCATTGACGTCAGAACAAAAACAATGGTCGGAAAACAACACGAACTAAAAAACAGGGACGTTATCGAAATTCATTTCAAGAAAAAATGATGAGTTTTGGCAGATTATTTAAGAACTTAATTGTTTCGTGACATAATAAATGACTCTATTTGCAGGGGAAGTTTGAGGAATATGCCAACAGATAAATTCAAAATAAATTATGACGAGGAATACGACGGCTTGTTTATCTTTCGGCAGGCACAAAAAGCAAGTTATGGCATTGAATGGGGTAATATTGACGTTTCATACAACCGGCAGGGAAAACTCGTCAACCTTACTCTGAACGACGCATCAAAATTCCTGACCAATCTGACGGAAAAGAAAATAACAAAAGCAGACTTGAGCAACATTAACGATTGCAGGATGGCAATAACCGAAAGCACGGGCATAATCTACATCCACTTTACTTTCTTCATAAAAAACAAAGAACCGATAGAAGACACTTTGACAATAAAAGCGCTGAATTACAAATCGCCAATAACAAAGGCAAATTCCAATAACTGAAAATTCCAATGCTTTCTTTTTAGCCTGCCAGAAAACAACAATCAGCCGGTTGGGACAGAAACCGTTGAACATGTGCAGAATCCAGAGCAGCCTAAAAATCAAGAGAATGCCGATGCCAACAAGCTTGCTCCAAAAGAGTCGAATGCGCAAGACATTGTGGAAGACCTTCAGAACGCGTTGAAAGAAATAGACAGCATCAGCAAAGAACTCCAAAAATAAACTCTTTTTTTTTCCAATGGGATAAATTCTTATTTTTCAAACTTGAAAAAGTCTTCATAGCTTTTTAATCCGATTTCTGAAAGGCTTTGGCATTCTGCAAACGCTTTTTTTGCCTTGCAGAACCGTTCAAGGCGAATGTCTGTTGTAGTCATTTGCCTTACTGTTTCTTCTTTTGATGCAGGAGGATTGATCAGCCACACCATTCCTTTGTAAAAAAACTTTACATAAGTATGGTCCTGCATTCTGGCGATTGTTGCCGGAATCTTTAATGCCCTTAAGCAGGATGCAATTGCTACTGCCAGGTCAGTACAACCCCTGATTGTCGGGCGTTTGCCTTTTTCTTCCTTTGCATAAAAAATTTTTTCAGATTCAATTATTTCGGAACCGCTTCTTTTTGCCCAAAACTTCTGCGCAGTAGCTGGATCCAATATGACTTTTTCAAATCCTGAAACAGTCTTTACAATCTCTCTAATTAGTGTGATTCCGCTCAAATTTCTTTGCAAAAAAGAACCAACAAACCTCTTAACTATTGGGGTTGTTCCGATTTGTCTTCTTGCAACCGGACTAAGGCGCAACGGCCTTCTGAAAAAAACAGCATAATCCGCCAATAACGCCTTTTTTCCCTGAATTCTTGAAGGCATTCTTACCAGCAAAAACCTTGATTCAAAAGTTTTTTATTGTAGATTATTCATTATTGCAATCCTGCCAGGAAACAAAATAATGAGAATAACAATAATGCTGCCGCAATAAGGAAGAATTAACAGCGCAGGGGGCATCATGCCCCGAAAATCTTTCCAGTCACTGCTAAATCAGTTGTTTTTTTTTAACTGAATTTATTATGCATAACCTCCTATAAACGCTTTTCGTTTTTTTTTACCTCATTAGGTCATTCTTTTGTTTTTTATTTGGTTTATGAACGTTTGGCAACAAAACTTTGCAAAGTATTTTTCGTTTTTTGTTTCAACTGATTTTATTAATGCTTCAAAATATTCAGAAGTGTTTCTTGAAATGTTTAGTGTGGGGTAATTGTTTTCTTGGAGCACTTTGTTGAATAATAGCCGGCAAATTCTTTTGTTCCCGTCTTTAAACGGGTGGATTAAATAGATTTTCAAGTGAACTAAAGATGCCAGTTCCAACGGGTGAATGTTTTTGTTTTGTTTATACCATTCAAAGAATTTTTTGAACTCTTTTTTTGCCTGTGCGGGCTCTGGCGGCCGATAATTGATTTCTTTGCTTTGCATGGTTTTTGGATTAAACCTTGCAATTATTCTCTGGTCGTTCCTTATTTGTCCCGGGCCTTTGCTTTCAAAAGAAGACATTATTATCCCATGCAACCTTAAAACATCGTTTTCAGTTATTCCTATTTTTGGAAGAAAATTAAAACCGGTTATCATTGCACCGGAAATAATTACTTTTTTATCAAAAGTGAATTCTCCTTTTTCCTTCTTAAGAATAGTGTAAGCGGCTTCAACATCAGAAAACCCCACATCCACTCCTTCAGTCCTCAAAGTACTATAAACAAAATTCAACAATTGATTCTTGTTAAATGCATCCTTTTTTATCCCGCTTAATTTGTTGAACCTATACAAAAAATTGTCCCTGATTCTTTCAACTTCAACCAGTTCCTCTTTAGAAAGAAAAGAAAACCTAAAATTACCCAGCCTTTCGTCATACAACCCGCTTAATGCCTTTCTTGCTTTTTCTTCCAATTCCTTTTTCTTTTTTCCCAGCTCTTTAACTAGGGGCTTTTTCTTGCCCAAATAAATAGAAACCCGCTTCCACTTGTCTTTTCCAATCTTGATGTTCTTTTCAAGATAAAAATAAGTTTTTCCACTTATCCTCCTTTCAATCAAATTAGCCATGCCAATTATATCCACCAAAAGCATTAAAAAAGGTGGTGATAAACTTATAACCACCTTAAAAAAAATAAATGGGTGGTGATAATGCGCAGAGGGGGCGCTGACGATTCCAAGTTAAAAAATAATCACAAACCATAAAACTAAAACTGGGCGAGTCGTTAAAAAGATATGCCTAAAAAAAGACAACCCGACTTCTAAATCATTTTCAGGAATTCGTTCGGCGTCACGATTTGAATGCTTTTGTATTGGTGGATTTTTAGCAGGTGCTTGTCACCCGTGACAATGTAATCCGCGTTTGCTTCCAGTGCTGCTTCGATTATTTTGTTGTCTGCAGGGTCTTCGACAACATTGACTTTTTGTTTTGGCTCAACAACTACAAACTCTTTGAGAACCAACTGCAAATATCTTTCAGTTTGGTCTTTCGGATAATTGAACTTTTTCAACAGTTTTTGCTCAAGCTCTTCCAGAATAGCCATGCTTGTCACGCCCGTAATTTTCTGTGAAAAAGCAAGCCTTACAATTTCGAACGGCTTGCCACTCCAGAAAATTGCGGAAAGAAAAACATTCGTGTCAATAACCGCTTTAATCATTTGACAGCACGTCTTTCCTTTTTATCCCTTTCTGCTTTGCAAACTTTTTGCCGAAAGCAGCAAGCTTTTCAAGTTCTGTAATTGAAGAGCCGAATCGCTTCAAAACAATAGTGCCGTCTTCACTGTAAGCCAAAAGCTTTTCGCCTTCTTTCAGCTTTGTTTTTT
>CAYOAS010000142.1:0-3875 GCA_964402015.1 uncultured archaeon
CACCAATAGTCCATGCACGGTTTTATTGCCATTCCGTCCGCGAAAGCGCTTGCACTAAAAAGAACCAGGATTATCACGATTGCAAGAGAACGCTTCATCAAACACCACTTGTCCTTGCACATTTAAATACATTGTTGAATTCTTAGGCAGAATCAATTGCAAAACAAAAGTATTGCCTTTGTGGATTGGCGACATTGCAGACCACTGAAAAAATGATTTCCCAATAAGGATGCAATAATGTGGATTATCCTCAAAAACCTGCCTATAATGCGTTTTCGCGAAATCTTTTTATTCAAGAAGAAACAATTATATGGGGGTAATATGGCTTTTTGTTCTTTTGCGAAATGGATGAATGTTTTGTTGCTGTTTGCCTTTGTTGTTTTGATTGCAGTGGTTGGTTTTGTTTGGGCATACAATCCAAGTGGCACTAGTGGCAATCCTATTGTTATGGGCCATAGCGTTGATGAATTGGATTGGAGCCAGCCATTGCCTGGCAATTTGCTTGTTACTGGCAATATTGGGATTGGGACGACAGGACCAAGTGCTCCTTTACAGATAGCTGGCGTATCAAGCATACAATCGATTAACACCTCGCTGATACTGGGAGCAAGTGGCACTACTTATCCAGCTTTATCGTTTTTCAATGCATCGGGGGTTAATCGCCATACTATTCGTTTGGATACTGGTACTAATGATAATCTCGCGTTTCTGGCTAATAATGGGACTGTTGCTTCCCCAAGTTGGACTGGGGCTATGGTCATTGATAAAACTGGCAACGTCGGCATCGGGACAACTGCCCCTGGTCAAAAGTTGGATGTTGTTGGAAATATTCGTGGTACACAGCTTTGTATTGGAACAGATTGCAGGAGTTCTTGGCCTTCTGGTGGTAGTCTTCCTATTGGTGTTGCTGGACAGACGTTACGCCATGATGGAACTAACTGGATTGCAAACAGTGTATTGTTTAACAGCGGAACTGATATTGGCATTGGGACTACGGCGCCGGATTCAAAATTACAAATTAATAGTGGTGTAGCATTGCTAGGCAACTTAGGTTTTGGTAGCGCGGCACGCGATATGTGGTTTGATGGAGGTTCCGACAACAGTTTTGCGTTTTACAATACTGCCGCTTCTACAGGAGATACTAAGTTTATGTGGAAGGACGGCACTGGAATAGACCATGAATTACTCAAGATTACAAACTCCGGCAACGTTGGCATTGGAACGACGAACCCGCAGGCGAAGTTGGATGTAGTAGGAGATGGAGCTGCTATTATAGTTCCTCGAAAAAGCACAGCAGGTGACCCCGCAGGTGTTAATGGAATGATTTACTATAATAGTAACTCCAATAAATTTCGTGTATATGAAAATGGGGCATGGAAGAATTTGGTTGGCGGTGCAGGAACAACTTATGTGAGCGATTGGGCAGCTATTTCTTCGGGAGGCAATGTTACTTTTTCTCATCCTTTAGGCACCGACAGGATTATTGTTACAGTTCAATTCAAGCCTACTTTAAATAGCGCTGTTCACGGACAGCATACTAGCGACTATGGTTGGACTGGATATGGAGTAGAAGTTTACGAAATATCAAATACGCAAATAAAAGTTTGCGGAGGAAACGGGGGTTTGCATGTTTTAAGTTCTAGTGGACAAATGCCAATAGCATACCAAAATGGTTATGTTAGAGTATTGGTAACAGCAGCGAATTAATTAGAATCATAGGCGTTTTAGTTAACCCTATTATAAATCTATTATAAATAAATCTGTTACAAAACACGGAGTTTCTAAGCTGGAGTGGTTGTTTTTTCTGATTTTTTTTGTTTTTTTGTGTATCCGTTTAGTTTTGTGTTCTTTTGTTGATTTTTTGTTTGAATTAAAGATTTTTTTGGTATTATTCTTTTGTTATCCAAAATGGTTCAATCAAAAAAATTTATCAAACAAACCACTGGACAGAAAACTAAACACTTACGTTTTTGTGTGTTGGCATTTGGCGCTTCAAGAAAGGTTTTTTGAAAAAGCCATTTGGAAACAGGTCAACCTGTTTTTTTTGGCGTAATTGATTTTTTTTGGATAATTTTAAATATTGCAGATTGCCTTATTTTTTCATGGATTCGAAAGCCCAGGCGGCAATTGAGTATCTTTTTGCGATTGTCTTGTCGTTTTTACTGACTTTGATTGTTTTGAGTTCACTGGTTGGTTTTACTGGCAGCACAAAAGAAAGCATTGTTTGCAAAATAAGCAAGTGCACGGCATTGCAAGAAAGCCAGGATGAAAAAAACCCCATCACCACAAACGTCTTGCTTTTTACAGTAACGCTCGTGGTTCTTTATTTTGTCGAATTTTTTTTTGTTGTTCTCTTTTTAAAATATGTTGGCGGTTCAGAAAAGAAAAAACTGCAAAAAAAATCAAGGTACTGAAATATTTTTTGCATACGGGGCAAAATTTTATATTGGCATAAGGCATTCAGCTTTATTTTTTGTATTTCATGAATTGTGCTAACAGTGCTTCTATTTGTATGCGTTCATTTGCGCCTTCTGTGATGCGGAAATCGTATTCCCCGATTTCGTCCACCAACGCTATTTTTGTTTTGCTGTCCAATTCTTCTTCTTTCATTGCCATTGTTTCCCTGTACAACTGGCTGATGATGTCTTCTCCGCTCATTCCGTGCTCGTACATTAGCGTGTCGAGTTTTTCCCTTGCTTCCAAAAATTTTGCTTTTAGAGCCAATTGAATCATTTCTTTTATTTCTTCCGGGCGAGCGCGGTTGCTTACTTCGAAAATGTTTTTTTCCTCGATTTTTTTTGTCATGGAAGCAGCTGCTTGCAGTACGTTAACTGCTTTTCTCATGTCGCCCTGGCAAACATAAACAATCGCTTTCACTGCCTTGTCATCCAGCGAGAGTTTTTCTTCTTTTGCAATTTGTTGCAGCCTTTCTTCTATTTCTTTTGCTGTGAGCGGCTTGAAGCGGAAGACAACGCACCTTGATTGAATTGGTTCTATTATTTTGGAACTGTAGTTGCAACTTAGCAAAAATCTGCAGGTTTTTGTGTATTTTTCCATTGTTCGGCGCAATGCCTGCTGTGCATCATCAGTCAAAGCATCGCTTTCATCCAAAAAAATTATTTTGAAGTCAGCGTCGAATGCAAGCGTTCGCGCAAAATCCTTTATGGTGTTCCGCACAACGTCAATTCCACGTTCATCACTATTGTGCAATAATAATGGCGTGTTTCCACCAAAAAACATTTCACTTTCTGGCACTGAAAAATCGTAAACCCAATCGTTGAATGGTTCTGTTTTGGCGGATTTTATTTCTACTGCAAAAAGCCCTGAATTGAGAAATTGTTCCAGTTTTCCCATGTGAATTCTTTTTTCGAATGGAATTTTTTGGAAGAATTCGAGCAGTGTCTTTTTTGACATTCTTTTGGACTTTTTGCAATAAAGGGAATGCCTCATAAAATATGTGAATTGAATTCCTTCTCGTCTGAATGCTTCGGTGAACGGGATTGCGGGAGTTGTTTCTGTTTTCAGGTTTGATTTTGCAGATTTTTTCCAGACAATGCGTAATTCTTTGTTGTATAAAGAACAATCCAAACCGCACGAGCGTGCGAGCCAGGCAATGTCAATCAGATTTTCTTTGGACACCGAAGAGTAACGAACTGTTTTGTTCCACTCGCCACTTGCATCTCCCATATAGCCTTTTAGGAATTCTATTTTGAGGTTCAACGGGAACGAAAAGACAAACTCTGGCACTCTTTTTGAATGTGAAAATTTTCTTGTTGCATTTTGTGAATAAAAATTGTTTCGGAAAAATTTTGCGATTTGCGTGTTGTAAACTTGCACTTGAATAAATTTTGTCAGGAAGAAATTTATTAGGAGAA
>CAYOAS010000143.1:0-3837 GCA_964402015.1 uncultured archaeon
CTTCTTCACCGTGCATAAAAAAAAACCTTTTTCAAAAAAAAACTTCAAAGCAATTTTTGTTTTTTCTTTCCGCTTCCAAGCAAAACAATCCTGCTGTTTATTGCCTGCGCCAAAAACTTATAACCAAGCTCTTTATTAATCTTTTTTGCAAATTTGACAATGTCAGAATGCAATGGCATGTTTTCTTGCTTTAAGCGTTTGCGCGAAAAACCCAAAAACATATAGGCTTTTAGCTCGACAAAGTCAGCGCGCATTCGCCTAATCAATTTTGCAAAACCAGGAATGAATGAATCATTATCGTTTATGCCTTTTATTATTGTAAGGCGGCAGACCTTGCGCGTTTTCAGCTTTGCAGCCAAAGAAAGGCTTTTCAACAAGCGCTGCCAGGCATTCTTGTAATGCGGCTTGTTTATGATGGAAAACAATTTTTTGTTTGGCGCGTCAAGCGAAATGTATAATTGTGAAGGCAACGCCTCTTTGTGCTTTAGCAGGCGCTTGAAGAATGCTGGCTCTTGCGCGTTTGAAACCAAAAAAACTGATTTTGTTTGCGGGCGCTTTTTCAGCAAAGCCATTAATTCAATCAAGCGCGGGTAAAGCGTTGGCTCTCCGCTCAAAGAAATCGCCCAATGGCAAGGCATCAATGCTTTTTGAAAGCTCTTTTTGCTTGTGCCTTTTCTGCCGCCAA
Organism: uncultured archaeon; assembly: GCA_964402015.1. Classification (GTDB taxonomy): domain Archaea; phylum Iainarchaeota; class Iainarchaeia; order Iainarchaeales; family JAGVWC01; genus CAYOAS01. The sequence continues at coordinate 686 of CAYOAS010000143.1, forward strand.
AACCGCTTAACAAGCGCTTGCGCTCTGCAATCACGCCATCAATTATTGATTGCGGAGCATCAACTTTTTTTGGATTCATTTTTTTGAATTGCATTAGTTCGTTGGGGCGCCAGCAAAAAACACAGTTTTCCTGGCACAAAACAACTGCCGGCGACATTTGCGCGCAGCGCGCACAGTCAATGCCGTAAAAGCGCTGCTTATAGCAAGCGTTCTTGCCCTGCAAGGATTTTTTTGTCCACAAGCAAATTTCAACAGCGCTATGCTTTCCAACAATGCCGTAATGCTTTTTCTTCAATTCGCTTTCAAGCGATTCAGGCAAAAAACTAATCATTCAAATAGACAAAAAACTCCGAAAAGTATAAATATGCCAAAAAACCTATTCGTTTTTGCTGTAAAAAATAGTGAAATAGATGATTAAAAGAATCTTTTTGTTGCTGGCAGTGCTTGCGGTTTTTACTGCAGGCGCAAGCGCGGAAGAACTGAACTATAATGGCAGCGCGAGCGTAAGGCTGAACCAGCAAGCATTTCATTCAGGAGAAGAACTGAACGCACAAATCGAATTATTCAACAACGAAAAATTTCCCATAGCAGATTCATACATAGTCATGGAAATAGTCAAGGGCGGGGAATTCCAGTATCCGAGCCAATTGTTTGACGGAGACAATGTTGTCTTTGAACAAAAAATTGCTGCAATAAACCTTGCGCAAAAGGGCAGCAAAAAAATAGAATTCAAATACAAGTTTCAGGAAAGCATGCCAAACGGCAGCTACAGGCTTGATGTTTATTTCAAAAACACGCGCGCTCCAATAGCAGGAATACCATCAATTTTCCTCAACCCAAAACCAGTTTCTTTCTCATACTTTGGGCAAAGCGAAATGCCAGAAGCAAAAATACTGAGAACAAAAACAACATTCAACGGCATAACAGGGCCGGTTGGTTCTGCTGTTGAACCAGGCTCAATAGTAAATGGCAATATTTTCATAGAAAACCCTTCAAGCACTGACTTACAGGAATTAAAACTGGTTGTCTCGATTTGCGACTGGGACGACACAGCAGAAGAATATAATTATTGCCCAAAAAACACAGAATGCGAAAGAATTCTAAAAAGCAATTGCACTGTTGCAGCAACCCAAACAATTGATTCCTTAAAAAAAAGCGAACAAAAAGAAATTGAAGTGCAACTGCAGGCGCCGCCAAAAGCTTCAGCATATGCAGTAAAATTGGAACTGAAAAACAGCAAAAACGAATTGATGTCGCTTTACAGGAACAGGATAATAGTAACGGGAGCGACAAGACACATACACAAATTGTACACGAACAATTTTTATTTCAAGCCAAATGACACTGTCGAAATAAGTGCCCTGGTTGGGCCAAGCCCGGACCACTTCAACAATCCCATTCTAAAAAACAGCATCCTCATTTTAAGCGCAAAAAACCGTGAAAACAACGAAACAATATTCACACAAACAATAGAATTGGATGAAAAAGATTTCTTGGAAAAAAAAGCAAGCTTTGCAGCGCCAAGCGAACTGAAAGAAATCCAAATATGCGGAAAAATAGAAAAAGATTCAACAATGCTGGACGAATATTGTTATGACATTGATGCAATAGAATTTGCGGCAACACAAAAAAAAGAAATAAAAGCGGATTGGGAATACAACAAAAAAACCCAAATGTTAACAGTAAACTTTTGCTCTGTTTCCCCAGGAACATTGGTGCAAGCGATAAACATTATTTACCAGTTGCGTGCAGGCACACAAACTGTAAAAACCGAGGAAATAAAATCAAACGGCTGCGTTGAAAAAAGTTTCAACCTGCCAATCGGAAAATATGGATTGACAATGGACAACCTTGACACAAACATGCAAACGCGCTCAACAATAGATTTGGAAGAATACCTGAAAGCATGTGTTACTCTGAATTGCAATGACAACAATCCCTGCACAATGGATGACTGCAAGGAAAGCGCTTGCTATAATATTCCGCTGGCAAACGGAACAACGTGCGGAAGCAACAAGGTTTGTGTTGCGGGAAAATGCACTGAAGAAAACAAAACATTGGCCTACATTGCAATAGCAATTGCACTAATCATAATAATTGCTGCAGCATATTTATGCTATTTTAAGGGGCGAAAAAAATGAAACAAAAAATATTGATTGTAATCTTTTTCCTTGTTCTTCTCGCGGGCTATTGCTTTGCAGCCAACCCGCAAGCTGACGCTGGCAGCGGCCAAAGCACAACATATGACACTGAAACAACAATTACAGGAAACTGCACTGACTCTGACGACCCTGCAACTGACGAAGGAACACTGGACCGGTGTGATTGGAGCATAACAAGCGGGAACGCAGGCGATTGCACAATAATCAGCCAAAACAGGCAAATAATAGCGCCAAACGACAATACAGCAGCAATTACGCTGAAATGCAGCTGGTGGCAATGGTGGATTGACGAAAAAGACTATACCTTAAGATTGAGAACAAGAGACAAAAGCGGAGAATCAGACAGTTCAAATATTACATTGAATGTTTCAAGGGAAATAGAAGAATACCATTGCGACAATTGGTCAACGCCAGCAATAAGCTTTACAAGCCCTGTTCCGGATTTTTCAACTCCAATAGGGTGCAATGGGGCAGCATGCACTATGCAAGCAGTATTGATAAACAGTGGTGCAACAATAAGCGACTTTGATTTTAGGTTGCGTGATGGTTCAATCGGATGGCGCAATGCAGCAATAAAAGTAGAAGTAGTTGACGATGAAGGAAACATTGTCGAAGAAAAAACAAACGACATTGGTGGAACTTTTGCAAACAATATACCGCTTTCAATCGACGCATCAAAATACACGGAAAACAAAAATTATTTCATAAAAACATATTATGCTCCGTGCACAAACATTGATTCCACGTCTATTGACACAGCTTATGACATATATTATGATTCAGCAAAAAACTGGGCCTTGCTTTCAACAAAAGAAATACTGATAATACCAGTAACAGTAGTCTTCAATTGCTGGGACTTCCCCCAAGACCATATAGTGGATTTTACACAAGGAATTGGAACATTTGCGTATGACAGCGATTTTGGCTCGTTTGTTACAGCAAAAGACAACACTATGCTAATAACTGGTTTTGCACAGTTCAACGCAAGAT
>CAYOAS010000144.1:0-3788 GCA_964402015.1 uncultured archaeon
AATCTCAAAAAAGGGATATTTTTAAGCTGTTACGGTTTATACTTTGTATAAACCGAATCTATTCTGCGAGAAAAACAAAAACCAGTGAACAAAAAATGATTCTCATAAGCTATGGAAAACCAATGCCAGCAAAAATCCGCCTAACCAGTTCCGGCAAAATAAAAAGATTGCAATGGACAAGGCAGGAAAGAAGACGAGGAGGCATTGGTATTCCCGACGGAATTGAAGAAAAAATTAAATCTATTCGAAATTACCATATAAAGCGTCTTTTTGATGAATTTGAAAAAACAGCGGCTGGAGCTGGTTTGCTCGAGCGGGAAAAAATGGCAAAAGAGCGCTTGGATGAAATTATTGGAAATTATCCTCAATTAAGTCTTTCTCTCGCAGATGCTCAAACGAGGATGCAGATTATTGACTGTTATAAATACATCTTGCGTTCACGAAACACGCTTTTGAGTTTCTGTAAAGCGCAAGAATTCGACGAAAAAACAAGAACACTCAAACCAAAAAATGCAGTCTACAAATCATTCCTGAATTGGCTTGATAACAGCATTAAAAACTTGGAATCAGGCTTGGAGCGAATGCGCGCTTCGCTTTAGTTCTTTTTCTTCCACCTTGCTCCATCAGGAGTGTCCAATAGTTCAATTCCCTTTTCGCGCAACTGCTGCCTGATTGCATCGGCTTCAGCAAACTTTTTTTCCTTGCGCAATTGTTCGCGCTTTTCAATCAGCCCAAGCAATTCTGTGGGCAATTCCTCTTTTTTTTGTTCAAAGCGCATTATTCCAAAAACAGAATCCGCGCGCTTCAATGCTTCAAGCATTTTTTTTGCATCTGTTTCTGAAAGCTGTTTTTTGCCAATCATTGCATTCGCTTTTTTTGCAAAACCAAACAAGGCAGCCATTGCTTTCGAAACATTCAGGTCGGAGTCCATTGCTTTTTCAAAGCCCGCAAGGAATTTTTTGGTTTCTTTTTCCGCGTTTTTGCTTCCAGTTCCGCTTTCTTTTGTTTCCGAGAGCTTTGCAATAAGCTCGTTGAGCCTATCGATTTTTTTCTCCGCGGTTTCAATTCCTTTTTTTGAAAAGTCCAGTTGTTTGCGGTAATGTGAGGAAAGCAATACGAGCCTTATTGCAATCGGATTGTATTGCTGCAAATCCCTTAGCGTAAAAAAGTTTCCGAGGCTCTTGCTCATTTTTTTTCCTTCAACAACAAGGTGCTTGCAGTGCAGCCAGTATTTTACAAAGCGCTTTCCCGTCGCTGCCTCGCTCTGCGCGATTTCGTTCTCGTGATGGGGAAACATGTTGTCAATTCCGCCGGTATGCACATCAAAGCTTTCGCCCAAATATTTCATGCTCATTGCACTGCATTCTATGTGCCAGCCGGGCCTGCCTTTTCCCAATTCTGTTTCCCAGAAGACAATGCCATCGTTTTCATCCCAAGCTTTCCATAAAGCAAAATCGCTTAATTGCTTTTTTTCATATTCGTCTTGCTTAACGCGCTTGCCTGCAATCAGCTTTTTTATTTTGAAGTGGCTTAATTTTCCGTAATCCTTGAATTTTGAAATGCTGTAATAAATAGTATTGTCTTCGCCCTTGTAAGCATAGCCTTTTTCCAAAAGCTTTTTGATTAATTCGACCATTTCTGGAATGTGTTCTGTTGCCGCGGGATAATATTCCGCTTTTTCAATGTTTAGCTTTTCCAAATCTTCGAAAAAGGCTTTCTTGTATTTTTGAGTGTATTCAGAAAGCGAAACGCCTTGTTCCATGCTGCCCTTTATTGTCTTGTCGTCAACATCAGTCAGGTTCATTACATGCTTTACTTGGTATCCTTTGAATTTGAAATAGCGCCGCAGCATGTCTTCCCAGACATATGCGCGAAAATTTCCAATGTGGGCGAAACCATAAACAGTCGGCCCGCAGGTATACATCCTTGCTGTGTTGCCTTGCAATGGCTTGAAATTTTCGATTTTTCTTGAAAGCGTGTTGAATATCTTTAGCGCCATGCTGTTCAATATTCTTAGATGGAGTATTTTAAAAGGTTTTGAAATAAGCCTGAAAAAAACTCACGGAGTGTCTTTCCAGAAAAAAGTGTTGGAATTCATTTGCAGTGCAATTATTCTTTTAGGAATTCCTGTTTGCATTCAATGCTGCAAAAGCGCCTGCTGTAAAGGTCTTTGGCATCAATTATTTCCGAACCGCAGTTCATGCATCTCCAGACTTTTTTGAGTGCAAAATTGGGCACTCTTTCGGTTACAGTAACATACGCCATTTATCCCACCTAAAAAAATGTGTTGGACAAAGAATAAAAATCATTCTTTTGGTTAACGAAGAAGAATTAACAAGTTAGTTCATGCGCTTATTACAAGAATAGTTGAAGCTATTCCTGAAATTATTATCCATAAAATAATCAAAGATAGCGTTATTGCAATCTGTTTTGCAGTGCTTTTTGGGCTTATTTCTTTTGAAATCAGGAAAATTATCAGCAGGGCAAAAGCCATTAGAGCAAAAGCGATAACATTAAACCCAATCAATATTATGCTGTTGGTTTGTTCTGCTGCAGTATCGAGCGTCATTGACATTTTTGCAAATGCCTGGTCTGCGCTCAATTGCCCTTTCTGCAGTTCATTAATTGTTGTTATTACATCGCTTGGCCACATTGCAACAAGGATTAGTCCTGCGATTGACATTATTGCACAAACAAGCCAAACCAGCGAAAGCGCTGAAAGAATTCCAGAAAGTTTTCCCTTTAATGAATTTCCTTCTGCCACAAAACCAATAACATAAAACAATATTCCAATCACAATCCAATTGACAATGCTTAAAACAGCGGAAAGAGCTATCACCACAATGTTAAACTGCAGCCCAAGAATTATTGCACCCACAATTGAAACCACTGAAGCCAATAAAACCAAGACAAAAGCCATTGGCAAATTCGGCTTGAAAAAAGACTGGTGCACTGCACGCACTGGTTTCAAAAGATTTATTTCCATAAAAACACTTGAAATAACAAATGGCAATAGTTCTATTTAAAACTTTCTGCAAAAACAGGCTTTGGCATTTCAATCGGGAATGCAAAACTTACCTTGTTATTTCAAACCCGTTTACTTGTTCCAACAGCTCTTTTGCCTTTCCTTTCTCAAAATGCTTTCTTGTTGGCTCAAGCATTTCGTTTAAGTAGAAAGCAACTGCCTTTTTCAAATCCATCGGGTGCAATTGCCCTGAAGAAAAAGCGCTTGACAATTCCGCAAAAGATTTTAATTCCAAATCTCCACCGAATTTGCTTTCCCGCTCAATCTTCATTTTTGAGAATTTTTCAAAAACCAAAAATTTGCAGTATTCGATTATTGGATTGTTTTCCAACTGCTTTTCCGGGCAATAGGCTTTGGCAATTTTTCTTTCCACTTCTTCTTTTGAATCAGTCATGAATATTGCTGAATCCGGAACGCTCTTGCTCATTTTCATTTCAATCTTTCTTTCTGTTCCTTCAGTGCTTGTTTTTGGCTGCATCAATCCCATCAGCATATGATGGTGGACTGCAACTGGTTTCCAATAACCGATTTTTTCTCCAATCTCGCGGGCAAGCATGTTCACTTTTCTCTGGTCCATTCCCAATTGTGCAATGTCAACGCCCAAGTGAAAAATGTCTGCTGCCTGCATGCAGGGATAAAAGATTTGTGCGGCACTAAGGCTGTCGGATTCTTCCCTTCCCATTATTTGCGCGCATCTTTTTATTCTGGCAACAGTGTTTGCCCTTCCGATTTGAATGACTTTCTTCCAATAGTTTTCGTCTCG
>CAYOAS010000145.1:0-3778 GCA_964402015.1 uncultured archaeon
AATGCAAAAAAGCTGGAAAAAAATCGACAGTGTTTTGCCGGAAAGCAATGCAAAAAAACTATTAAAACAAATGGCAGAATTTGCAATAAAAAGAAAAATCTGAAAAAAACCTGGGAAAATAAAAGAAAGAAAAAGTGAATATTCACTTCTTCTTTTTAGCTTTTGTTTTGTCTTTTGCACTTCCTGCCCTTGATTCTTTTATTGCTGCTTGTGCTGCTGCCAAGCGCGCTATTGGAACGCGGAATGGGGAGCAGCTCACGTTGCTTAATCCGATTTTGTGGCAGAATTCAATGCTTTGTGGTTCGCCGCCGTGTTCACCGCAAATTCCAATGTCCAAGTCTTTTTTTACAGCGCGAGCTTTTTCTACAGCTATTATCATTAGTTTGCCGACTCCGTGCTGGTCAATTGTTTGGAATGGGTCCTGTTCCAAAGCGCCTTTTTCAATGTATGCTGGAATGAATTTTCCCGCGTCATCTCGGGAAAAGCCGAGTGTTGTTTGTGTCAAGTCGTTTGTGCCAAAGCTGAAAAAGTCTGCTTCTGCGGCAAGCTCGTCAGCAATCAGGACAGCGCGGGGAAATTCAATCATTGTTCCGATTTTGAATGGAATCTTTTTCTCTGCCATGCCAAGCTCTTTTGCAACATTCAAAATGAGTTCTTTGATTAGCCTGAATTCTTTCAGAGTAATAACGTTTGGCACCTCTATTTCCGGAACAGGCTTATAACCCTCGTTTTTTGCTTCTATTGCTGCTTCAAAGATTGCTCGCGCTTGCATTTCGCTGATTTCCGGATACACTATTCCCAAGCGGCAGCCTCTAAAGCCAAGCATTGGATTGAATTCGTGCAATGAAGAAATTACTTGTTTTATTTTGTCAGCGCTGACTCCAAGCTCTTGCGCTAATTCTTGGATGTCTTTTTCTTCTTTTGGCAAAAACTCGTGCAATGGAGGATCCAAAAAGCGGATAATGATTGGCATGCCGCTCATTACCTTGAACAATCCCTTGAAGTCTTCTTTTTGGTAAGGTAAAAGCTTTGCCAATGCGCGCTTTCTTCCTTCAGTGTTTTCTGCGAGAATCATTTCGCGCATTGCCTTTATTCTTTCGCCTTCGAAGAACATGTGTTCTGTCCTGCACAAGCCAATTCCTTCTGCTCCAAAGTCTTTTGCAGTCTGCGCGTCTTTTGGGGTATCTGCGTTTGTTCTGATGCCCATGCGCCTGAACGAATCAGCCCAATTTATTAGCGTTCCAAAGTCTCCGCTCATTGCCGGTTCAACCAAAGGCAATTGTTTTCCAAAAACCTCGCCCATGCTGCCGTCCAGAGAAATCCAGTCAAGTTCGTTAAAGCGCTGTTCGCCTGATTTTGTTTTCACTGTAAAGTACTTTTCCTTTTCATTGATGTTTATGTCACCGCAGCCTGCAACGCAGCATTTTCCCATGCCTCGAGCAACGACTGCCGCGTGTGATGTTGAGCCCCCCCTTGCTGTCAGAATGCCTTGCGCAACATGCATTCCCTCAATGTCTTCAGGGCTTGTCTCCAAGCGAACAAGGACAACCTTCTGGTGAGTGTCAGCATCAACAATCTCTTTTGCTTTTTCGGCAGTGAAAACAACCATGCCGACTGCTGCACCAGGAGACGCGTTGATGCCTTTTGCAATCACTTCTGCTTCCTTTCTTGCAATCGGGTCAAGCTGCTTGTGCAGCAATTGGTTTAATTGGTCTGGCTTTACCATCAGGACAGCCTGTTCTTTTGAAATCAATCCTTCGTTAACCATGTCAACTGCAATTTTTACTGCGGCGTGTGCAGTGCGTTTTCCACTGCGTGTCTGCAGCAAAAATAATTTGTGGTTCTCAATAGTGAATTCGAAATCCTGCAAATCCTTGTAATGTTTTTCCAGCAGTTCGTAAACCTTCAGCAGTTGCTTGTAAACTTCAGGCATTGCTTTTTCCAATTCATCGATTGGTTTTGGAGTGCGAATGCCTGCAACAACGTCTTCTCCCTGTGCATTAAGTAGGAATTCGCCGTAATGCTCTTTTTTTCCTGTTGAGGGATTGCGGGTAAAGGAAACCCCTGTTCCTGATGTGTCGCCCATGTTTCCGAAAACCATGCTTTGGACTGTGACTCCTGTTCCTGCATCGCTGCGCAGTTTGTTTATGCGCCTGTATGAGACTGCGCGGGGAGTGTTCCAGGAACTGAAAACAGCTTCTATTCCCATTTTCAGTTGTTCGAACGGGGCGTTGGGAAAGAGTTTTCCTGTTTCTTTTTTTGCCATTGCCTTGTATTCCGCAATTAGCTCTTTTAAATCCTCAACAGATAATTCAGTGTCAAATTGCACGCCTTTGGTGTCTTTTTTCCTGTGGAGTATTTCCTCAAACTTTGCGTGTTCTATGTTCATTACAACGTTTCCAAACATCTGGATAAAGCGCCTGTAGCTGTCAAAAGCGCCGCGCTCGTTCTTTGTTTTTTTTGCGAAAGCAACAACTGTCTCGTCATTCATTCCAAGGTTCAATACTGTATCCATCATTCCCGGCATGCTGACGTAAGAGCCGGAGCGCACTGAAACAAACAAGGGATTCTTTAAGTCGCCGAGTTTTTTTCCAAGCTTTTTTTCCAAAACAGCAAGCTTTTTCTTTACCTGTTCTTCCAGGCCAACTGGCAATTTTTTTCCGTTGCCATAGAATTCCCTGCAGGCTTCGGTTGTAATCTGGAATCCTAATGGTACGGGCAAGCCGATTGAAATCATTTCAGAAAGCTGTGCCCCCTTGTTGCCCAAAAGAAACTGTGTTTCTTCGGTGTTTCCTTTTTTTATTTCGTCAAACAAATAAACGAATGTTTTTGCCATTGAGATTCCTCCAAAAAAAACTCCTTTCATTTCCAATTATTGCGGTGAACTACGCATAACCTAACACCATGGGTGTTGAGGTTATGGCTTCTTGTTTCATCAGCGAATCTTGCAAACAGTTTCCTGCTTGTAGAGGATTTGCCTCGGCAAAGCCCTGTCCCAGAGCCAATATGTTTTTCGCAGCGTTCACGTCCCTGTCCAGTTCCAGACCGCAATCGCAAGAGTATGTCCGTTGCATTAGTGGAATAGATTGTAGTGAACCGCATTTGCTGCATTTTTTTGTTGTGTTCTTTGAATTCACTTCGATTACTTTCGCGCCAGCGCTTTCAGCCTTGCGTTTCAGTAACGAAGCAAATGCCGCCCAAGAACAATCAAGCATATTCCGCTTGTTCCATTTCTTATTCTTTCTCGACATCTTTTTTACTTCAAGTTTTTCAATGCAAATAAGTTTGTTTTCAGAAACGATTTTTGTTGAAAGTTTTTGCAAAAAATCGTTTCTTTGGTCATCAACCTTTTCATAAAGCGAGTTCAAGCGGTCTTTCGCTTTTCTTCTATTATGGCTTTTCAGTTTTTTTCTTGACAAGTCTTTGTTCGCTGTTTTGATTTTTAATAAGCTCTTTTTCAAGAATAAAGGTGCAAGTATTTTGTTTCCGTTGCTGTCTGCAATAAAATTGATTATTCCCAAATCCAAACCAACTTGTCCAATTCCACAATTGCGTTGGTTTGTTGCATCAGTTATCAAAATAGCATACCACTTGTTTGCACTTTTTTTGATTGTTACTTGCTTTATTACTCCGTTTGTTACTCTGTGGCAGCGGATGTTCAGAGTTCCTATTTTTGAAAGAGATAGTCTTCCAAAACGTTTTCCGTTTTGTTTTAGTTTGAAGCCGCTTTGATTGTAGTTTATTGTCTTGAACCAGTCTCTTCCCTTGAAGCGCAGTT
>CAYOAS010000146.1:0-3674 GCA_964402015.1 uncultured archaeon
GGCAAACTCTCTGAAAAAAATAAAAAAACTGTTCAGAAAAAAAAGATTCTTTGATGTTTCAAACGCTTTAGGCAGCATCAGGGAAATAAAAACGCAAAGTGAAATAAAAAAAATAAAAAATGCTGTTCGCATAAGCGAAGAATGCCTGCAACGCTTTGCAGGGATTATCAAAAAAGCGCGGACGGAAAAAGAAGCCGCAATTGAAATAAACCACTGCTTGTTCCGCAACGGCGCAGAATCACTCGCATTCCCGACAATTGTTGCAAGCGGAAAGAATGCTGCAACAATCCACCATGTTCCGTCAAACAAAAAAATAAAAAAAGGCGAATTAGTGCTAGTGGATTTTGGCGCAAAAGCGGGCTGTTATTGCTCTGACCTAACGCGCATGTTTTGCATTGGAAAGCCAAGCAAAAAACAGCAGGAATTATTTGAAACAGTGCTTGAAGCAAAAGCAATTGCCGAAAAATCAATAAAACCAGGAACAAAAGGGTTTGAAGTATTCGACAAAGCGCAAGAATTCCTGAAAAAAAATTGCTTCAGGCTGGAGCATGGCTTGGGCCACGGCTTGGGAATTGAAACCCATGATTACCCTGACGGTTTCAGGCCAAAATCAAAAACAATTTTGAAACCAGATATGGTTTTGACTATAGAACCTGGAATTTACGGCACATTTGGCGGCATTCGCCTGGAAGACGACATTGTGGTGACAAAAGACGGTTTTCGTTTTCTTTCAAAGCCACAAAAAAAATTAATAAGTGTGTAAAAATATAAAAACTATTTTGTTTAAGTGTATTTTATGTTTGGAAAAGACCGGAAAGTGCTGGCGATGGTTAAGCGGGCTTTGGAAAAAAAGACCGCAAATTTGGGTGATTCTGAAAAAAAAATAGTTTGTACTAATATAGTGAAAAGGATTGCAGTAAAAAGGGCCCTTGACAGAGCAAAGATTTTTGACCCGAAAAAAAGAAAAAAAATACACGAAATCATGAAAAGCATCTCAAACAGAACCAATCAACTAATCGAGGTTGGAAAAATAAAAACAATTAAAGATTCGGCTTATTGGGGGATAAAAGACAGGTTCATTGCAGACTGCATAAGACAAATAACTGAAGAGCTTGGCCCAAAAACAGCAAGCAAATTTTTTATAAAACATGGGTGGCAAACCATTATCCTCGGAATCAAAACAATGCCAAAAAAACCACAATAAACAAATTCTGAAAAATGGCCAGCAAATTAATCCAGCAAGCGCACAAACAACGCTGGCTTGCCGCTTTGCTTGATTACAATCTTTTTTTTGACAGCAATCCTTTTTTGCCCGTCAAATATTGCCTCGCACACGATCCGCTTTTCCAGCGGAACAACATAAATCTTTGAATTGTCAGCAACAAGCAATGGCTTTTTGATTCCGCTGAAGGCATGCACTGGCAAAACCTCAAAAACCTTTTTGTTTGGCAAAATTTTTTTTCCGCCCGCGGAAAGCGCGAACGCTGTCGAGCCAGTCGGGGTTGCAATAGCAACAGCATCGCATTCGCAATAGAAATGCTTTTTGCCGGCAACAACCTTGAAACTTGACAATGTAAACGATTGTTTTGGCGCAACAATTATTTCGTTCAGCGCGCTTGAAACGCGCTTTCCGTCAACAAAAACAGTTAAGCGTGCTCTTTGTTCAATAAAATATTTTCCTGAAAAAATTTTTTCAATAGCTGATTCAATTTTTTTTGGCTTTATTGCCATCAAGTGACCGCGCGTGCCGCAGTTTATGCCCAGAACTGGAACTTGCCGTTGCATTTCGCGCATAACGTGCAGGAGCGTGCCGTCGCCGCCAAAAACAAGGAAAAAATCCGCGCGGATTTTTTTCAATGGCAAAGAGTTTTTTGTTTTCAAAAAGCCGGAATCAACAAGAAAATCAGCGTTTTTCTTTTTCAGGAATTCAATGGCACGGAGCGCGGTTTTTTTTGCGAGCGCTTTTTTTTTGTTGCCTGCAATCCCGAAAACCTGGAGTTTTACTTTCATGCGAAGAACCCTTATTTTTATTTTCCGATTATTTTTTTGACGGATTCAAGAAAGCCCTTTGCCAGCACAATAGAAGATTCCGCTTCGGCCTCTTGTACTTCCGTGCTTTTCTCAAGCCCGTACATTAATTCATGCCGCTGCAGCCTTAATGAATTTAGTTCGCCAAGATATTTTCTTTCAATCCTGCGCGAATATTTTTCGTTCACAAAAACAAAAACAGCGTAATGACTGCGTTCCTTGTATCCGTCCCTGAACAATAGGGCGCGTGCGGAATGAAACATTGATGCATAAGCACTGACGACTGCGCTCTCAAAAAGACTGTTTTCAGACTCCTTTTCCGCAATTTCAAGCTTATGTTCTGCCATCTCAACTGAAGATTTTGCCTTTTCAGAATCCTGTTTGGATTTGACCAGCAAGCCCTCTTTCAGGCAATCTTCAATATTCATAAAATCACTGGCCGTTCGCCATACAGGACAATAGAATCATAGATAATATTCTCATAAAAAACCCTGTCCAAAAGCGCTTTTTTTTTCCAGTCAGCAGAGGATAACACAGTAAGATTTATTTCCCTCTTGATTTTTTCTGACCCTGAATCAATTTTCACTGCCTTGAACGCTATTGCCAAGATGTCAATATCGCTTTTTTCGTCATTTGTGCCGCGCGCAAAACTGCCGTATAAAAGCACTGACTGGAGATTGGGTGTTTTTTCCACTAGATTTTCAACGAGTCCAGAATCAGCCAGCAAATCAAGGTTAAAAAGAATTTTCCATTGCCTGCACAAAGCGCTTTCCAGATTCGCTTTATACTGGTAGGTGTTGCCGATAACAGTAAACGTGGCAATCCCTTTTTTCTTAATGTATTCAAGCGCAGCGCGGGAAGCCGCTGGGCTAATGCCAGCAGTGGAAGCCAGCCCCCTGACAGAAAAAGCCTTGTTTGGCTTGGAAGTTAGTTCCTGAATCGCCTTCACAACAACATATTGTTCAAGCATGCAGATACACAAGAAGAACTAATATTTAAATATAATGATAAACATTATCGTTATAATATAAAATACGATTGTTTGTTGTAATGAACAACAACTTTTTCAGCCATACCCCTATTATGGCAGCAATTTGTTTAAATTGGTTTTCACCAATCATTTTTCAATGCAAAACGAAAAAGCAAAAGAAGAGCTTGAAAAGGCAATAATGAAAAAAAATCTCACACAACCAAAATCAACGCAAGCTTTTTTAATCAAAAAACCAATTCTTTTCGTGCGACCAGACCTTTTCTTTCAGTTTGTTTCTGAATTCTTCTGCCAACTCGTTGAGTTCTTTGATTGTTTCAACAGCAAATTTTTCAAAGTCTTTGCCAGGCTGTTTTGTTAATAGGTTTTGTTCTTCTCCGAGCTTGAAGTTTTCGTCAAACAGCTTGTGTTTCAGGTGTTCGGCATATTTTAAGTAGCGGAGCATGAATTTGGTTTTTTCAAAAGCCATTGGTTTGACTGACTTTATTGTAATGTCTTTTTTTGCAAGCATGTACAAGTCAATGATGTCCCTTGCCTTGAAGCCCCTTCTGGTAAGCAAGGCACGGATTTTTTCCGAAGCAATCTCCCTTAAACCATAGCAATAGAATTTTGGGCTTTGCAAAGCCATTGAAGCGTATTCAGGATATTCAAGTTCGAT
>CAYOAS010000147.1:0-3668 GCA_964402015.1 uncultured archaeon
ATACAAAGCAATGCTGCCACTGGGGCAGGCAAGGCTGTTGCAGAAAATGCGGCTTGCGGGGCAATACAAACAACACCCCTGATAATTCAACAATCTGTCTTGCCGCAAATCGCATTATTGCTGATAAGTGCATTGTTTATCGGTTTAATGATTGGATATTTGCTAAAGAAAAAGTAAGTACTGGCTTTTAGCCTAAATCTTGTTTTCCGCGCTTTTCTTTCAGAATTCTTCCAACCATTAAAACGAAGAAAACAAGAATTGTGCTAAGGAGTGCAGCGGAATAATAACCAATGCCAATTGCAACGCCAATTGCAGCAATAACCCAGATGTCAGCAGCAGTAGTAAGGCCTTGTATCTGCTTCTCCGCACGGAAAATCGCGCCAGCAGCCAAAAAGCCAACCCCAGTAACAATGCCTGCTGCGACTCTGCTGGCATCAATATATTGGCCAGTAAAAGAAATTGAAATAATAGTAAACAAGGTAGCGCCAGCACAAATCAAGACATGTGTTCTCAAGCCAGCAGGCTTATCATGCACCTCTCTTTCAGTGCCAATAATGCCGCCCAAGACAACAGCCAGCACTATTCTAATGGCAAGTTCAATGTCACTGATTGGCGGAACAAAAGGAATCATCAAATAAATAAACAACTAATCAGATTAATAAAAGTTGCTGCCTGAAATCCAACAGCACAAAAGAGGACAAATACATAACAAAAATTCAAAAAGATTCTTTTCTAAAGAAAAAAACTTTTTGTTTTTTCCTAATGGGGTTTTTTGCATTTTAACAGCGAAAACACCCATACGGAGCGCTAAATTGATGCAAAAACCCAAAAACAGTATGTTTTTCCTCATTCTGGCTGAATAAACAGTTTGGCTTTTTCACCTTGTTTTAAATGCTAAATTAGGAAAAAATTTCAGGATTTTTTTGGGCAGTTTTTT
This sequence comes from uncultured archaeon, assembly GCA_964402015.1. Lineage (GTDB taxonomy): Archaea > Iainarchaeota > Iainarchaeia > Iainarchaeales > JAGVWC01 > CAYOAS01. The sequence goes on from CAYOAS010000147.1 coordinate 938, forward strand.
CAAAATCAACAATTTTTCTGAAAAAATAGCCAAAACAGTGTCTGGAAGAAAAAGGCACCACCCCGGGAAAACCAAAAAGCCGCGGTTTTTATAAAAAAAAGGTGTTGGAAAGGCAAAAAGGCGTGCTTTGAAGTGCTGTTTTGGGAGCGCCAGCTCAAATTTTCATTGCAAAGCTGGCGCGGTTTTTTGCAACTGGGGCATAGCAGCAATCGTGAAAGCGCAGCCATTGCAACAAATGGTTTTTTTGCCAGTTCGCTTTAAATAAGCGTATACATAATTGTTTTTCTGGTGGGCAAATGAAAAAAATTGGTTTTTCCCTAAAGAACTGCATTGCTCTCGCGCCAATGTACAAGGTAACAGACCTTGCCTTTAGAATGCTTTGCAAGGAGCAGGGTGCTGGCCTGGTTTTTACGGAAATGGCTAATTCAGAGGCAATAAAGCGCAACAACAAGGCAACATTCCGCTTGATTAAAACAACAGAGCAAGAAAAACCAGTTGGAGTACAAGTTTTTGGTGCAAAGCCAGGCGTTTGCGCTGAAGCAACAGCGCGCGTCTGCGAAAACAGCAAGGCAGACCTGATAGACTTTAATTTGGGTTGCCCGGTAAGGCACATAAGGCAGCAAGGGGCAGGCGCTGCATTGCTTGCGCGGCCAAAGCGCGTCAGCGAAATAATAAAAGCAATGGTTAATGTTTCAGACAGGCCTGTTAGTGCAAAAATCCGTTCTCTCGGAAGCGCAAAACAAACAGTTCAAATAGCAAAAATAATAGAGCGCGCTGGAGCAGAATTGCTTATTGTTCACGCACGGACAATAAAACAATTGCATAAAGGGGAAGCTGATTACGGAGCAATCAAAGCAGTAAAGGCAGCACTCGGAATTCCTGTTATTGGCAACGGCGGCATTACAAACAAAGAAAAAATGCAGGCAATGCTGGAGCGCACGCGCTGCGATGCAGTAATGATTGGCAGGGCTGCAATTGGAAATCCGGGAATTTTTGCAGAACTCCAAGGCAGGCAAGGAATTGATAAAGTTGAAGCGTTTTTTCGCTATATTGAACTGGCAAGGCAATTCAATTGCTTTAATTTTGGCAGAACCAAATTGCAGGCAATACAATTTGTAAAGCACCTGAAAAACCACGAACTCCAACAGCAAATCGAACATAGCAAGGAAATAGGGGAAATCGTTAAAGCGATTGAAAGAACAAAAAACCACTGATTGCTTAACAAAAAAACAGTGAACTATTTATTTTTTGCAGTTGCAATAGATTAAGGGGGCCTTTTTGTATGGGTTTGGATATTAACACAATCAGAGAAATAAATTATGATATTCGGCGCTTGGAACTGGGCATAAAGAATTTGGAGCGCACTATTGAAACAAAGAGCAGGAACAGGTTCTTGGATCCAGCAACAGAACTTGACTTAAAACAGCAGATTGACGCAAAAAAAGCAGAGATTGCTGGATTGCAAACTGAAATCAGAAGAATAGAAAATTCGGCAGTCCGCGAACAAAACATGGCTGAATAACAAACCGTAAAAATTCCAAGGTATTTTTCATGCTAAAAAGAACTCTTGGAAAAAGCAAGAAAAGAGAACTGGTACATTGCAAACAAAGACAACGTGCTGCAAGTAATGAACGAATGCTTTGAAAAAAGAAAGCTGCCAAAGCAAGACAGGCAATAGCAAAAGGCAGCAATCCGTTTTTCAGGGGAAACTCGCTGCCGCATTATCCTTAAAAGCGGGTTTCAATACTTTTGTTTCATGGAACTCAAATTTTCTGAAAAAGGAATTGCCTTCGAAAAAAAACTTAACGATTTGGACAAGCTGGTTTTCAAATTTGTAAAAGTGCTTGAAGAATGCAAGATAGACTATGTCATTATTTCCGGCTATGCCGCAATATTGTTCGGGCGCAGCCGAAACACAGAAACTGTTGACTTGTTTATTGAAGAAATGCCGTTCGAAAAATCCTGGATTTTTGGAATGCCTTGGAAAAAGCGGGTTTTGAATGCATTATCCCAAGCAACCCGAAAAAAGCATTTGACGATTATTTAACCGACAAACTCGCATTGCGTTTTTCAGAAAAAGGAAACCCCATACTGAACTTTGAAATGAAATTCCCGAAAACAAAATACAACCATTATTCGCTTGAACACAAAATTGAAGTTTTGTTAAATGGAAAAAAAATAATGACTTCCGAACTGGAATTGCAAATCGCCTTCAAGCTAAAGCTCGGCAGCGACAAGGACTTTGAAGATGCGAGGCACCTGTTCAAGGTTTTTGAGAAACATTTAAACAAAACAATGCTGCAAAATCATATTGTTGAATTGAGAGTGGAAAAAGAAGCAAAGGCGATTTTATGGCGGAATTAGGGCTGAGGCTTTCAAAAAAAGACCTGAAAGAACTGGACGAAGAAATCAAAAGGAACAGGAAACAGCGCATGGAATTTGTGAACTTCTATGCCAAATGGCTGTTAAAGGCACCAAACAAAGAATGGAGCAGGCAGCAGAACAAACTGATAAACAAATAGCGCGAAAAAGCAGGAAAGCCCAACCAACTCTAAATTCTGTAAATTACAGAATTGCAGCCGCCAATGAATTGAAAATATTTGCAATCATGACCTGAAGGTGTTTGGATAAAAAAAGGCAGTGTAAAGGAAATTGTCAGGGAAAGCTATGCAAAAATAGCAAAAACAGGAAGCAGTTGCTCCTGCGGATGCAGGAACAGCACTGCAATAGC
>CAYOAS010000148.1:0-3660 GCA_964402015.1 uncultured archaeon
GAAATCATTGAAACAATTCAAGGAAATACTTGACAGGGGAGGATTATTTTCGTATATTCAAATAAGCAAGGGTCAAGATATAACAGCTGGGTGTGGCCAATTAGTTAAAGATAACAATCTCGCTCAGAGAAAAAACCCGAGTACATAAGAACTATGGCTTTTTGGCTTCTACGACCCAGTGCCAATGGCCTGTTTTTTTTGTTTCTTTCCTGTGAACGACTTTTATTAGCAAATAGTCCTGGAAAAGCCTTAATATTTCAGCCTTATCTGAAAAATGGTGTACAACTCCTTTTTCGATAGTGCTGTTTGTTTGATAAGAATTTTTTTCAACCTTTTTACCTTTCCCAAACTTTTCATCTTTTATTGATAAAAAGGTGATTAGTAACAGTCCGCCTTTTTTCATGACTCTTTTAATTTCATACAAACTTTTTTCAATATCTTCAAGCTTGCCATGATAAATAGCATGTATGCATATCACCATATCAAACGAGTTAGAAGCATAATTTATTTTCTTAAAATCTCCTCTCATTATTGTTGCATTATTAAGTTTTTCTTTTTTTACCCAATTGGTTGCAAGGATTACTGCTTCGTTAGAATTTTCTATGCCAGTTACTGAGAAACCTTTTTTCCCGATGTAAATTAAGTTTCTGCCACTGCCACAGCCTAAATCCAAAATCTTTTTTGAAGTGTCTCGCGCTTTGGATAAAAAGTTAATAACTGGAGGGTATGGCTTAGTTCTATAATACCCTTTTTTTTTGTATATTGCATTCCAATCCGGCATAAAATCACTTGTTTTGCATTAACCATTCTTTAACAATTGGAAATATTTTTGCACTGTCTTTTTTGTTTAAACTAAAACCGTTCTCTTTTTGAAGTAGTATAGTCGCAACATTAACTTTTCTGTGATTGCATATTGCAAAGGCTATTGATGATGCCCTGTCGATGCATTTTGCCCCCAACAATTTTGCTTGCATGCTATCAGTGATTGTTTTACCAAAAATATTGTCCACAGTCCAGGTAACAACTGGCTTGCCTTGCGGCAAAAATCTTTTTAACAGTGTAGCGTTTGGTTCAACAAACATTTTTGTAGTTGCATATTTTGGTGAAATAGTCTCTCCAATTAAAGCTTTTTTTACAACTAGTAGTTCTGAAGCTATTTTTTTGAAAGGTTTGCATGAGTCCACTATCGTTATTTTGTTACAACCAAGTTCGATTAAAACTTCTAAAAAAAACGCGAGGGAATCTGTCCCTCTCGGTATTTGAGCAAGCCAGTTTCTGTTTTTTGCTTCAGCTATTTTTAAGTCATTGTCGAGTACTTTTTTTAGTTTTAGTTTTGCTTGTAATTCAAAAAACAGAGAATTATCAAAAACTATTGTTGCTCGTCTGTGCTTTTTAAGGCGACCTATTTTTTTTTCTTTAATATAAATTTCGGGTTGGAATAGTTTATTTGTATCTTGGGTATGATTCATTAAATGTGTTTTTACATAGATATAATCTTCGTCAAGGAATTCACATGTTGTTCGTTCATCTTCTAGTTGTTTTAGTTTTTCTTTTGCTTTTTTATATTCGTTAACATTTGCATTTTGTTTATTGGAAAAACTGGTTAAAGGCATTGCAAAAAAAGGAGTGAATTTTAGTTCGAGTTTTGCCGTAGTGTTCTGTTTTATTTCCTTGATAAAATTTATCGTTTTGTCTAAATCTTTTGAGGTTGAATCTGGAAAGGATTCGATAAAGTAAAGCACAACATATCGTACATAGTTTGATATTAGTTTTATAGCGTCGAGCGCGTCTTTGGTAGTAAATCCTTTGTTGAATTTTTTAATTATTCTATCGCTGCCGCTTTCAGGTGCCAAGGCTAAACTTTTAGTTCCTCTTCCTTCATGATAATCATGCGTTGAACAAAAATTAAGTTTCGAGAGGTCGTCCAATAACTGTTTATTTATTTCATCAAGTCTGAACGAACCTACAACAATTATTGGTTTGTAAGCATATTTTTGTTGAAGTTTGTATATAATCTTGAATATGTTTGTTTTGCATTGAGTTATATTTGCCGAGTGAATAATTATTGATTTAACTCTTCTTTTGAAAAACTCTTCTAGTTTTCTTGTAACTTCCTTTTTTGGTGCTTCGGAGAATCCTCTCTGACTGAAAACGCAGAAGTTGCAATTTCTTTTACAACCCATTGTTGGCAAAAGTGCAGCGTCTTCTTTGTAAAAAATGCTGCCAGTAATATATTGTGGTAAACGGTGTTTTTTAAAAAAGATTTTTGGTTTTGATTGGAACGATGGGCAGAAGCAGTTTTGGAGAGAATTTGCTTTTTCAATTGCTTTTATTTTGCCTCCTTTTAAGAATGCTGTTAAAGTTTTGTTTAAATTTTCTAGTTCATCTCCGGCGAAAACAATGTCAAAATCTTTGCCAATTAAAACATCGTCAAATGCAAAGCCCCCCGCCATCGTTAAAGTGGTTGGTTTCAGATTGAACTCTTTCAACATTGGTTCGACTTTAAGTATGTCAATGGGATCAACTATGCTCAATGCAAAGATATCTGCATCCCCTGGCTTTATGCCAAAATCAATGCCTTTATTATTGCCCCAGTACATTCGGTCTATCTTTATTTTTGGTTGATTTTTTTTAACATATTTGATTAATGCCTGGTGCCCTAGATTAATCAAGGCTAGCCGTTCTTCGATTGGAACAAAGATTATCATTTTCGTTATTGGGTTCATGCAAATCACAATTATGGTATTGTTTACTTTTTTGGTTTTTATTTTTTAATATTTATTTCTATTCAACCTGTCAAGCTTTGTTTTCATTGAAAGCCTTTGGCCTGTTCCTTTTGCAAATATGTTTCCAATTTTTTGGGATAGTAAAACAGCACCATTGAACCCTATTGTTGGTTGTGGGGATAGAATGTGTTCTTCGAATGCAGGCATAGTAAGTTGGATGTTTGGTATCTTAAACGGTGAAGAATCCCAGCTTTCAAAACAGCTTCCCACTACCATATCTAAAGGTTCTTCTTTGAAGAGTTTTTGTGTTTCTTCCCGTGTCGGGTTAGTTATTATTTGCGAATCGAAAAGACCTTTGTGTTTTTTAAGTTTTTGTATTAAATTTTTGTCAATTTTTTCTTCTTTTCTTGTTATGCCAAGTATTGTAGGTTCCATTCCTAATTCTACAAAGAAATTGGTTAACCCGACTATTCGTGCGGGGTCAGCAAACAAAGCTACCTTTTTTCCAAATGTATATTGTGTAACGGTTTGGATCAAAGGAATGATGTGATACAATTCTTTATCTATTATTTGTTTTGCTTCGGCTTTTTTTTTGAAAAGTTTTGCTATTTCTGTTATAAATCGTTTGCTGCCGTCAATGCCTATTGGGATGTCACAAAATAGGTTAGTTTGTTTATGTTTTTTTTCTAAAACTTGTGCCGCTTCTTTGCCGTATGGGAAAACAATGTTAAATTCTGCGCGTCCGGCTTCTTTTAATCTGCTAATTGGGCCTCCTTCTAGAAATATTGAGTTGGTTTGAATGTTTAATAGAGATAATATTCGTTTTAGTTCGTTAATGTCTCCGATGCAATCGAATTCGTATCTATCAAATAAATATCCTAATAAATTAACGGATTTGTTTTTTGTTTGTTTTTCCTGAACCAATTGTTCTGCA
>CAYOAS010000149.1:0-3561 GCA_964402015.1 uncultured archaeon
AAGAAAAACCAACTACCACAACCTCAAACAAATAACGAATTAATACGCAAAGCCCCTCGCTTGGTATTGGGACTTGGCATCAAATAGTTGGAGTATATGATAAGACACTTGTCGATGCTCAAAGAATAAAAATATATGTTGATGGAGTTTTCAAGGCGGCAGGAGGAACAACAACATATAATGAAGACATACTTGCTGGAACTGAATATTTATCAATAGGTAGTGCTAGTTATTTCAACGGTATCATCGACGAAGTAAAAATCTTTAACAGGGCCTTGTCTGCTTTTGAGATATGCAGTGCCTGCAGGGAACATGCGGCAGCAGTGGGCGTTACTTGCAGTTGCTGAAAAAGCCCCGATTTTGTTTTGATAGAATGCCTGCATGTTTTTTTTTAATTTGAGTTGTTGAATAGCTCTTCTTTGTGTCGTTCATGCAATTTGGCAAAATTGGTTTTTTTTGCCGATTTGAAGCAGCTGAATTTGTTTTTGAGTAGAGTTAATCAGAGCCTTCCATTTGTTTCTTTCTGCTGAAAGCTTTTTTTTGGCGGCAATTCATTTTTTGAAATGGAAGAAAGCGTAAACCAATAGTGTGCCTAAAACGATTATTCCAGCAAACACTATTTCTTCTGGCACTTTTTTTTCTTCAAAGCTGATTCTTGCTGTTTCACAGTTTGTTTCAGTGACATTGTAATCCAAATATGCCAGCTTGCAGCCAAGCTCGAAATCTCCTGCTCTTGCAGAAGAAATGTTAAAGTCAAAAAATTTTGTTTCCTTTGGCTTCAGGGAAACAATGTTTTCCGCAATGTTTCCGTTAACCAGCATTATGCCTTCTGGCAGCTCCAAATATACCGCAATATTGTAGAGAGTGTTCTGGCCCTCATTCTTTATTGCAATTTGTGCGCTTGTTGTTTCCGAAACCTTTTTCGCTGCCTCTTTCAGCAAAAATAATGCCTTGACCTTTACCTCTGGCTCCCTGACATCCAAAAACGGATAGTTTGAAACAATTTTTTTTCTTTCGCCAAAGATATTGGAATAATACGCGACAGCGCCAGCTAATGACATTGGGCTTGCTTTTCGCGCTTTTGCAGAATATTTCAGCGTTATTGTCTCGCCGGGCTTTATTATGTTGAAGTAGCTTGTTTGCCCGCGCAGTATCTGCACGTAATTGTTTTCCACTTCGGGTTTCATGTGCAAAATATTAATGTCTGTTGCCTCGCTGCCCGTGTTAGAGAGCTTTATTGTGACTTCAAATTCTTCTCCAACAAGTGGAGCATCGTTGTCGACTGTTTTGGTGAAGTTTTCTGCCTTGAATTCAGGCATTTTGTAAGTGCCAATAATGGAATCAGAAAGCATTCTTGCTTCAGTGACAGTGCTTGACGTTTGCAGGCAGACTCTTATTTTGTTTTGCGCTTTCAGCTTTTCGTTCGGCAAAACAAACCTGAACCAGTTGTTTTCAAAAACAGTTGCTTTTGCTGTTTCTAACGCATTTTCTTCCGCATTCAAAAAAATTGTAGCGCTCGCGTTCTCAGTTATTACTGGCAAAAATTCCGCGTGCAAAGAAAAAACAGTGAAATCGCCCTGCGCGTTCTGGTTGAGGTCTTTTGCAAAAGCTATTTCCTTGCAGGCATTCCTGTCAGCGCCCTGCACAACAAAATCAGAATAACCGCTTTCAGACAATTTTTTTTCACTCAAAACAGCTGCCGCGCAAAACTGTGCGAGCAACAAGAATGCCAAAATCAAAAAGCATTTTTTCAATTTAACAACCCCTATTGGAAGAAAGTTTAGCCAAGGCTTTACTAATAATAAAGAGAGTTTTTTTAATTCCTTTGTTGTTGTCCACGCGAAGAACGCGTTTTTTTCCAAAATTTTTCAGCGCTTTTTTGAAACAATACCTTATGTTTTCGCAGTGCAGATTGTCCAAAACCTTTTCAGCAACATAACCTTTCTTTTTCAATCGCTTTTCCAGCGTTGCAGGATTGCAGGTTAAAACAACAACCAAATCAATTGGAATTTTTATTTCGCAAACCAAGTGCCCCTCCAAGAAAAAGTCTTTTTCCTTTGCCAAAACTCTTTTCAGGGCTTTTTGGAGTTCCGAAAGCGGAACAACAAGCTCTTTGTTTTTCTTGTCAATCAAGCCAATTCCCTGCCCAATACATAACTCTTGCTCGTTAATGTATTTGCTCTTATGCCTCTTGGCCAGCGCTTTTGCTACTGTCGTCTTGCCTGTTCCAGGAGTGCCTGTAATGATTATCCTCATGCAAATCTTTTGGGTTGAAAAAATAGTTAAAAGAAGCGCTTTTTTCAACGAATGCGATTAGGTTGCTTTATATGTTACAATTCAGCTAACTCTTCGTAAAATGCCTTGTATTTTTTTAAGTGCTTTTTGACAATGTCTTTTACGTCATCCCATTCAGCCATTGTGATTGGCTCTCTTTTGCCTTTAATTTTGATTATTTTCATTTCCATTCCTTCTTGTATGGTTTGCTATCCATGTTACTATTTCTTCTAATTGTGTTTTTGGCTTTATTGACCAGACAACAACATTAAACCTTGACGCTTCGCCAACCCCAAATTTCTTTTTGTTCAATTCAAGAAAAGTTAGCATGGATTCAAATGCAGTTCTTTTGTTGCCGTCAACAAAAGGATGCCTTCTTGCAATTTCCATCAGCAAAGTAGCCGCTTTCTTATCAATGCCTCTTGTTTCAGCGACCGTGAAAACAATGTGTTCAATTTCCGCTTCGCTCCTTATAGTTCCTTCGGTAAATTGCTTGTTGATGTTTAAAATCACTTCTTTGGAAAGCGTTTTAACACAAACACGCGACATGCATGAATTCTGTAAATTACAGGATTTAAACATATGTTTTTTTTGATTGAATGTTGCTGCTGCTTGCGATTGAATGGCTTGAAAAAATAGTTAAATGCGCGCTTCATTTTGCATGGGCGCGAATGCGCTCACGCAACGATTTGAGTTTGCCTCTTCCTGTTTTGTATTTTTCTGGCGCGTAACCGCCTTTGTTTCTTATTTTTTCAAATCTTTTTTTAAGCGCGCTATTGAGTGCAAACCGCCGTTGCCCTTGAAAAGTGGGTCCGCTGCCAATAATGGCGCCTACAAAGTCTGGTTTTATGTTGACTTTGGGCCGGCGATACAACGCGAGTGTCCCGACTTCTATTTCTTTTAGCCCACTGCTTCTGAAAGCAGTTTTAAGGCGCCCTGTTGTTGAACCAGGCCAAATAGCTTCTTCAAGGATGAAAATTTTTTTATTTGGAGCAAGCTTGCCAGGGTATCTTTTACGCAAATATTCTGCGATGCTTAATGGCTGGTCCCTTGTGTTGTCAACAAATCGCAGTAAATATACTTTCTCGTTTCCCCTGACAGTAGACCCCTTGATGCCAAGTTTGACAGCAGACAAAAATGCAGGCATTTTTTTCCCAAGATGAAGCTCTTCTGAATAAAGCTTTTGCCACCAAGTTTTTACCATGTATGCTACTGTTGTTGCTGAAGTGCTGCCCAAAACAATTGTGTCAAATCCTTTGTCGTGAATGTATTGCGCCATTCTTTTTG
>CAYOAS010000150.1:0-3544 GCA_964402015.1 uncultured archaeon
GTTTTTCCTTTACTGATTCCAATTCGCTGATTATTTGCCAGATTTCAGTGCGCGTATGCTGGGGCATATTAATGTCGTTGCTAATGTCATCAAGGACATAAATTGCAGTGCCTATGGAAACTCCCTTGTCTGCATCCTTGCATTTTTCCATTGCCTTGCTTTTTGCTTCCTGAACTGCAGAGCGGATGTTTCTCGGAACGCTGTTGTCAGCAATGACATTGTCCATTATTTCCGCAATGTGTTCCAATTCCTTTTTTGCCACCGCATCGTTTGCCATGAAACCACCAAAAAAAGCGCTATAGACGGAAAACTGAATTAAGAATCCATCCAAGCCAAACAAAATAACATGCAAGAAAAAGGATTTAAAGGAAACGCTCTCAGTTCTGCATTATATTCTTTGCGCTTTTGCGGAGTCAAGCAGCACTATTTTGTTCCAATCCAAAAAAAGCTTTTCCTCGTTTATATTTTGTGCTCGGTTGCATCAAAAACAACACTCTGCAATTCTTTTATTATTTTTTTTCTTAAATCGCTTTCGATTCCTTCTCCTTCAATGACAGCGTTTTCTCCGAATTCTTTTTTTGCTTTTTCCAGTTGTTCCGCGCTTGCAACATCCGCCTTGTTCAAGACAATGATTGTTTTTTTTGCGAATTCTTTTTTTATTTCTTCCAGCAGATGTTTTTGTTCTTGCAGTGGATAACCGCAGTTTTCGCTGGCGTCAACGACAAAAATAATTATTCCAGCAAGGTTTTTTAGTGCGCTGATTGCTTTTTTTTCAATAGGATTTCGCTCGCTCATTTTTCTGTCAAACAATCCCGGAGTGTCAATCAATTGGTAGCGCAAATATCTTTCTTCAAAGTGCCCTAGTTGTAGTCCTTTTGTAGTGAAAGGATAGGCTGCAATTTCTGGCGCGCTTCCGGTTAAGCGCTTTAGCATTGTTGTTTTGCCTGAATTTGGAAAGCCTGCAATTATTGCTGTCGGAGCTTCCGCGTCAATGTCTGGAAACTCTTTCATTTCTTTTCTCAATTTTTCAAGCAATGCCAGGTCGGAATCGAGTTCCATTATTACTGAGGAAACCCTGCCAAAAAAACCGCGTTCTGCTTTTGTTGTTTCTTTTGGATTGCGGCTTTTGTGGATTAACCCTATTGCTTTTCGCTGTATCATTTTCAATATTTTTTTCTTGCTTTGCAAATGCCCGAGCGCGCGTTTGTATTCTCCAAGGGGGATTGCTGTTGCAATCATTTCTTTCAGAAATTCAGGCGAATTGTCAATGTCTGGAAACTGTTTTATTATTCCGGTTATTTTGTCATCCAGCGAGTTGGCTGCAACGCTGATTTTCTTGACTATGAACAATTTTAATTCTTTTTTTTTGTTCTGCCGGATTTTTGGGAGCATTTCCTTGCTGGCTTTCCTGAAAGCAATGTCCAATAGTTCCTTTGCGCTTGAAACAGTATTCAGCATCATAAAAATCACTTGTTTTATAATTTTGCTTGCCAAAAAGCTGGCTTTAAAACCCTTTTTGTTGACAATTGTCTTATTGCTGATTCAATTATTTTTGCGTGTTTTTGATGAATATTTACTCGGGAAACTATAAAAGGATGTTGATAGTTCCAATAATTTTCTTTTTTGTACTTGGATATATTGCTTTTGTGAATCCTGGCTTGCAAGGCGGTTTGGAGTTAAAGGGCGGCACGCTGGTAATAGTGCATGCTGACAAGCAGATGGATGCAACAAAAATAACAAACGCGCTTGAAAGCAAATATTTTCTTTCAGACCTTATTGTCAGTTCTACTGGCAATACTGTCAGGATACAATTTGCTGATTATCCTGTTCTCGCAAAAGCAAAGGCAGAGATTGATGCAGCAGAAGCCGCGCAGTCAGACGCGTCAATAATCGGCCATTCAAAGGCTGCGGTACAGATTCTCGCGCAATTGGTGCAGGTGCAGCAAAACTTTGACAATGCAAAAGACGCGCTTGCGACAGCAAAAGACGCTTTTTCAAAGGCAAAAGAAGCATTCAGCAACAGCCTGCAGCAGGATATTATTGAAACTTATTCGCTTGACAGCAAAACAACAGCAATTCAATTCAAGGAAGTCGGAGCTTCACTTGGAAAAAGATTCTGGGAACAAGCATTGACTGTCACTATTGCAGCAATAATCCTGATTACTTTGGTTGTTTTTGCTTTTTTTCGGGAAGTAATACCAAGCCTTGCAATAATCAGTTGTGCTGTTTTTGACATTCTTGCAGGCATGGCATCAATGGCTTTTTTGGGAATTCCGGTTTCTCTTTCATCCATTGCATCATTGCTGATGCTCATTGGTTATAGCATTGACACTGACATTTTGTTGACAACGCGCGTCCTGAAAAAAAAAGAAGGCACTGCACGCGAGCGCGCCGCAGACTCCATGGTAACAGGAATAACAATGACTTCGACTGCGCTCGGCGCTATTGTGGTAATGCTATTGATTTCTTTTTTCAACCAGATGACAGTGATTTTTGACATTGCAATCGTATTGCTTGGCGGCCTTCTTGGCGACCTTGTTGGAACATGGTTGTGGAACGCGCCAATTCTTTTATGGTATGCTGAATGGAAAGAGAAAAAGAAACTGGTGAAATAAAATGTCTGACCCAAGGCAATTGTTGAAAAACTGGCGCATTCTGCTGTTGCTTGCAGTTTTGTTTATTTCAACTCTTTGCATTCTTTTCAACGGAATCAGTTACGGCATTGACTTCAAGGGCGGAACAAGCTTCCAGATAAAACTAGTAAAGCCGGCAAAGGACGCGCAAGAACTTGAAACAATCCGTTCAATTATTGAGCAAAGGCTGGACTGGACTGGGCTGAAGGATACGCGCGTTACAAAAATAGACAACGATTTGCTTGTTGCAGACATAGCTGAAACAAACCCGGAAACAATCGCGCGACTGGAATCTCTTTTGCAAAAGCAGGGAAAATTCGAGGCAACGCTTGACGGCAACATTGTTTTTACGGGCGACGATTTAGTGAATATTTCCAAAGACCCTTCAAAGGGATATGGCGTTGCAAAGCAAGAAAATTCTTTCAGGTGGCTTTTGCCGTTCATGCTGAGCAACAATGCAGCAAGGCGCTTTACTGAAATGACTTTCCACAAGTGCACTATAACTGGAATTGACGCGCAGAACAACAAGACTTACGAGTGCGAAAAAACATTCTTTTTCATTGACAGGCCAAGCGAAGCAGTATTGATAATTCCACTAGATATTTTTGCCAAGGACAAGGAAGCATTGCTTGCCGGCAACCGCACTGAAGACATTCCTGCAAACACAAAAATCGAGGAATTGCTGGCAAACGCCTCTGTGCCATATTTTATTATTGACCAAAACCTTTCTGTTGAACAATCAAGCCAGCTGAATGAATTGCACAAGGAAAAAACAACAGCAATTGTTCCAGAAACAACCAGCCAGGAAACCAGAAACACGCTGGCAGCAATTGGATACAAAGTAAAAGAAATAATGCCAGAAAGAAACATTCCATTCACTTGGTTTGCTGTCAGCGTAAAACAAGTAATTT
>CAYOAS010000151.1:0-3503 GCA_964402015.1 uncultured archaeon
GTTCGCGTTGTAATTCAACGGTTCTTTTACTATTTTTTCAAATGTTGCATTACAGTGCGCACACTCGAATTTGAATACTTCCCATTCAATTCCTTCTGAAAGCAATAATGTTGCGACTTTTCCAATTTCAAGCGCTTCCTCAACTTCTTTTTGCCCGTAAGCAGCCAACCCGCCCTTGACTACTTCTTCCATGAATTTGTTTACTATCACGCGCTCGCGCATGAGGTCAGTATCATGCAATATTTCCTCGCTCCGCTGTATTATTTCCCTTATTCCAGCTTCGTCGGTATAACTGTTGTCCACTATCCCGATTATTTTATTCTTGAGGCGGTAATCCAATAATCCTTTGTTCAAAAAATAGTTTTTTGTTGAACCCGGCCCTCCTACAATCACGCCTTTTATTTTGTCCTGGTGCTCTGCAAACAAAAAGTTTATTTTTTCGCTGATTCGCTTGTAAAAATCCTGTGCTGCCTCCTCGCGCAAGTGCTCGAAACGTTTTGCACTTTGTCCTCCTGCGCGGAATTTTCCTGAAACACCGCTTGTATAATGCGCTACTGTCTCGAATTTTTTTCCAAGCAGCAATGCTATTGTCGCTTCTCTTTTGTCCATTGTGATTATTATGTAAATGTCCGTTGGTCGAATCATTTCTTCCAATGGGTCAAGGTGAAATTCGGAATCGCACCAATACAATTTTACCTTTAACCGTTTCGGCGGTTTTATTGTGAACAAGCGAATGTCGCTTTTGCCCTCGCGCTCTGAAACATTCCCGCAAAAAACCACCAAACCGTTTGGCGGAATATTAAAATTTATGCTTTTCAAAAAATTGCTTATTTTGCGCAATGCGCCCTGCACGTTTTTGCGTGTCTGCGCGCTCTTTATGTTAGAGCTTTGCGACATTTCTTCAGTTAACTGGCCCATTACAGAGCCGCGGTCTGCATCAACTGGAATGTATTGAGTAATCAATTCTGTTCCTTTTCCGCTGAATTCCCTGAGCTTTTTTATTCGCTTTTTGAATACCGCAAGCTCTGCCTCATCAACTTCCTCTAGCGATTGTGCCATAAAATCACGATTTTAATTTAGCCTTTTCTTATTTCAATTAGCTTATTAAATGTTTAATAACTAATTCTATTAAACCTGTTAAACCCCTGAACCATTAAAAGTCATAATTAATAGAAAATTATTTTTTTTGTTTAACATGTTTATAATCGTTTTGGTGGTTTTTTTTGAAGAACATTTTTGTTGTTTCAATCGGCGGCAGTTCGATAATCCGCGAAAAACCGGAAGCCGAATTGATTTCAAAAATCTGCAATTCAATCAACAAGCTGTCCAACAACGGCTGCAAGTTTGCGCTTGTTGTGGGCGGGGGAAAAATAGCCGGAGACTACGTTAACACTGCCAGGGAATTAGGAGCAAACAATTTTATTCTGGATGAAATCGGCATTCATGTAACGCGCCTTAATGCTCGCTTGATTATCCAATCGCTTGAAAAAGCCCATGAGGAAGTTCTGACAGAATTAAAACGCTCGAAAGAAATTATTGCCGAGGGCAAGATTCCTGTTTTTGGCGGAATGATTCCCGGTTACACCTCAGATTCTGTTGCAGCGCTTTTGGCAGAATACCTGCACGGCACTTTTATCAATCTTTCAAACGTAAAAGGAGTTTTCGATTCCGACCCGAAATTCAACCCCAACGCAAAATTCTTGGAAAAACTGACTTATTCAGAATTGCTTTCTGTCCTTTCCACAACGGAAAACAAACCCCGCCAGCACGTGATTCTGGATGTTCCGTGCGCGTTAATACTAAAGCGCTCGAGAATCAAAGCCATTGTCTTGGACGCAAAAAACATGCAGAACTTCGAAAACGCTGTTCAAGGCAAAAAATTCGAAGGCACAACAATCGAAGCCTAAAGCGCCGGCAAGAAAAAGTCTGGTAAGAAATATTCATTACGTGTAACAAATGAAATCCTTATATGCTTGCGGGGAAAACGCAAAAGTGCCGCGTTTGCAACTTAGCGGCTTTTGAGATATTCTCTCATTTTTTTGACATATTCTTTAACCAAATTAATTGAGCTTGCATTAACCATGTTTTGCTTTGCATAATTCATTGCTGGGCGAATCGATTCAATGCTTCTGCCGAATTTTGTCATCCATGGGTGCCTCGGAAAAAGCCAAACGTGAAAATTTGGCTCTGTGTCCTCGTTTTCAAACACAAAAAAGTATTTAATCCCCAAAGCTTCTCTCATGCCATTTCGAATCCTTCGCAAAAAATCCATGAATTCGACCGATTCTTCATCGGTGAACTCGGAGAAAGAACGAACCTGCCTCTTTGGCGCAATGATAAAAAAACCAGCAATAGGGCATTCCCAATCCTGATGAACCTCAAAATATTTTCCGCTTAAAATTTGCTCAGTTGGAAACAACTTCTTTTCAGGCATAGCAATTATTTGAAAACCAAATAAAATAAAAACCCTAAATGTGCCAATTCCGCCGTTAAACCCAAAACGAACTGAACAAAAATTCTTTTTGTTACACAAAATAAATGTTTTGGCAAGAAATTCTTCTCGTGTTGCGGCTAAAACATTTCGTCTATTTTGAATTCTTCAAGCGGTTTTTCGCCGAGCGCAATCAGCAATTCCGTTGGGTTAATCAACGGTTTTTGAAACCTTGCAAAATCGTCAATTGCAATGCGCGGGCATGCTGTATTCACCAGCGCTTCAATATCAATTCCTAATAAGTGTTCTGGCTCGAAAAAATCCATTGCAAGCAAAAACGCTTTTTTTCCGTTCTTTTCAATCAGCTTCTTTAGTTCAAGCGCTTTTTCCTTTTTGCACTGGCCTTTTTTTGTGCTCACTAAAATTCCAAAGCTTTTTGCTTCTGCAGCCCTTGAAATCAGCGCATACCTTTGCCTGGTGAATTTTTCTTTTTCTGCGGAAAAATCAATTATTGTTTCATCCAGTGGGTTCAGTGCGAAAACCTTTTTTTCAACGGCAAAAGAAATTCCAAGCGCGTGGAACAATCCGTCGCCGAAAAAAACAATTGCTTTTACTTTTTCCTCGATTTTGCGCGCATTGCTGTAACTGCAGCCAAGCACCTGCCCGTTTTTCTCTATCAAGGTAATTATTCCTTTTTGTTCCAGTTTTTTCTGCAGCGTTTTCAATGCTTCAAGATATTGGGTTGTTGTTACCAATCCGATTTTTCCGATTTTTTCGCTCTCGAGTTTTTGCGCAAGCAATTCCGCGAGCTTTTCTATTTTTTCCAGGTTGATTTCTCTTTCAACAGCAACAAAAACAGTTCCAATGATTGGATTCACTGTTTTGGCGTGCCCCAAGTGCACTATCAAGTCTGCCTGCAATTGTTTTGCCTTCAAATCCGGAATGTCGCAAGAGCCAAAGCAAGGGTCCATTAATGCAATGCATTTTGCATTCGTTTGCTCCTCGATTTCAGAAATAATTTCGAGCGCGCGCTGTTTCAGTCCTTCCGGCAACTGTAGCAAAACCAGCTTTG
>CAYOAS010000152.1:0-3493 GCA_964402015.1 uncultured archaeon
AACTTCTACTTACGCTTTTCGGTCTACAACCGAAAAATCAGATTGGACTGGTGTACAAAAGAGATATTGAAAACCTGTTCCGTTTTGTCACAAATCCAGATGTTGACCCTACAAACAACATCAGCGAAAGAGAACTAAGAAAAATAGTCATCATAAGAAAAATCAGCAACGGCTCCAGAAGCCACACAGGAGCAAAAAACACAGTCACGCTACTCTCAATAATCCAAACCCTCAGAAACAACAAACAAAACCTATTCCAACAATTACAACAACTCGCAACAGCTTCACAAAGCTAAGCAATTACGGTTTGTTGGCTAAAAAAAGAGCAAACCAAAACGGTTTTTTTTTTGCAATCAGTGTTTTTGCTTCTTTTTTTTCAGTTCTGTTGCCTCACCGTCGGCAATTCCCACTTCTTGTTCAATGTCCTGGAAAACCGAATGGGTTTCCCACTCTTCAATTTCTTTTTTGTCCAGGCCAAGCAGTGCAAGCTTTTTCTCGTGCTCTTTTGTGTCAAGGGTTTCGTACCATTTTTTCCATTCTCCGTCCTCGGGCTTTTCAATTTTTCCTCCAGAGCGCATTCTTGTCCTTAATGGCATAATTATCAAAAAATTTTTTTGAACGAAAGTTTAATAAAACAAATCTTGAGGAAAAAAACAGGGTTATTGCATGCAAACCTATTTATTGTTTTCAATAGCAATTCAGTCATGGCACAAAAAATGGTTTTGTTTTTTGGAAGGGATCCAAAGCTTTCGCTCGCGGAAGCGCTTTTTTTCTTCAAAGAAACAGGCATTGCATTTTCAATTGTTGAAAAGGCTGAAAAGCTCGCGGTTTTTGAATTTGAAAAACAGGTTGACGCAAAAAAAACAATTGGTTTGCTTGGCGGCACTGCAAAAATAGCACGCGTTTTGTTTGAGCTCGAAAAAATTGACGCGATTGGAAAAAAACTTGAGGAAAACAGGTTTTTTTTCTCTTTGCCAAACAAACTTTTTTTTAACGCGCAGGCGGTTACTGGCAACGAAGAAGACAACGAAAAACTGCGCGAAATTCTCAGCGATTGCTTCAAGAAACAGAAAATAAAGGCAATGTTCAAGCACCCGAAGAGTTTTGGCGAGCGCGCGCAGGAAACAATGTCGCCAAGCGAAATAAAAAAATGGAAACTTTTGGATGAAGGGTTTGAATTGCTTGTTTTGCGCACTGGCAAAACTTTATTGGCTTGCAAAACAATTGCTGCAACAGACGTTGACGGATTGAAAAAAAGAGACCTTGGCAGGCCAGCACAAAAGCCAAAGCACGAAATCTCATTAAGGCTTGCACGCATTTTGTTGAATCTTTCCGGGGCAATAAAAGAAAAAACAGTTTTGGATCCTTTTTGTGGCACTGGAACAATATTGCAGGAAGCATTGTTTAACGGAGCAAACGCCATTGGCATTGAACTCGCGCCGGAAACAGCGGCAATGGCAGAAAAAAACCTTGAATGGTTTTCAAAAAACTACAAAACAACAGGAAGCTGGAGAGTATTGAATGCGGATTCAACAAAGCTCTCAAGCGTTTTAAAGAAGGGAGAGTTTGATTGCGTTGCAACCGAGCCATTCATGGGCCCGCTTGTCAGCACTGTTTTGCCAGAGCAAATAGTGAGAAAAACAGTTTTTGAACTAGAACAATTGTATTCCGCTGTTTTTTCAGAACTGCAAAAATTAATGGAAAAAAGGCAAAGGGTTGTTTTTATTTTTCCAGGAATTCCAACAACAAACAGCAAGATTATTTTTGCGAGCGAAAGTGTTTTCCAAAAAAACGGTTTTAATTGTGTGAACCCTGAAAGAGAAAAAATTTTTCCCTATATTTACAAGCAGGAAAACAGCAAAATAACGCGCAAAATCCTTGTGCTGGAAAAATGCTAATTGTTTAGCTGTTTATTGCGCGAAGGCCTTTTTTCGCCAGCATTTCATTTTAAGCAACAAAAAATCGTTCAAAAAGTCTCTAAATCGCGCTGGGAACTTTATTCTTCTTTTTTTCCAGTTCTTCCGCTAATTCTGAGATAATCTTGGTATGCCCTCCAAAGCGCGGTAACTTCTGTTTGGCTACAACCCACTTTCTTGGCGATTTCTGTGTTGTCTTTCAAGCCCTGTGATTTTTCCCTGATTATTCTTACAAGAAGCTTTGCTTCTGTCAAGCTTATTCCTAAGTTAGCTGCAATGTTTTGTCTTATGAACTCTTTTACAAGAAATCGTGTTTTCTTGTAAATATAGGTACTTACGTTGGACCTTGTTTTGTCATAGTTTTCAATAAGTTGCAAAATTTGTCCATTCACAAATTCATCGCATTCTTTATGCCGCTCACTTGGCCAATTCAGCGAGGGATAGATTGTTCCATACAACGCCTTTTTGATTATGCTTTGGAATTTTGGAATCATTGCTTGCTGTCCCGCTGTTAACTGAATTAATTTTGGCTTCCTTGAAAAATCAAGCTCGTTGCCAAACCAGCGCCGCATCTTCGAACGAACCGAGCTGATATAATCAATGCGTGCTTTTACCCCTTTTTTATCGAGAAGCTCCCTAATCTCTTTCAGCGAAGCCCTTGAATTATTGTATATCGCTTTCATCACGGCAGGGCTTTTCGTGCCAAGCTTTATATGGGTTCCTTTTGATTGTCTACTCAACTCGCTCCAATTTGGCAAGTCGTGCCCCTCTTTTCTCAGTTCATATCGAATGAAAGAAAGATGCTTTGCGGTTGTTGTGGCTTTCCTTTTTCTCATTTCAGCCAATGTTTCAATTAAGGAAAGATTTTTGTTTTGCAGCATTATCTGCCGAGCAATTGCTCTTTTTGTTAGTGGCTTCATGTAAAAAGATTGTCAAGTGAACTATTTATACCGTGTCGCTTGCAAAGCCGTGCATTCTAATAACAACTGACAAAATTAATGAAACTTTTGCAAAACCAATTTCCCGAAATTGCGAAAAAAAGCAGTTTAAAAGCAAAAAACTAATGCAAAAGTTGCAAATTAATGCCCTAAACCATAAGCAACGAAACTCCAGTTAGGGCGGAGGCTAAGCAAAACAAAACCTTTAATTTTAGACGGAGCAAACCATTCTTTATAATGCCGCAGACTATTTCGCTGGACAAGGAAACATTCAAAGCTCTTGCGGGAGAAACGCGCGTACAGATTCTGAAGGAATTAAACGAGCGCCAAAAGACGCAAAGCGAACTAGCAGCAAAACTGCGTTTGAGCGCGCCGACAGTAAACGAGCATTTATCCTTGCTGAAAAAAGCAGGGCTGGTTCAAGAAATTGACGATGGCCACAAATGGAAATATTTTTCGCTCTCGGCAAAAGGCAAAAACATACTGAATCCGGGAGAAAAACAAATATTGCTTGTTTTGTCACTTTTGACAATAGCATTTACCGGGTTAATGTTAATGATATTGTCACAATTCAATAGCCCGGCATTTTTTTCAAGAAACGCTGCAAGCAACATTGTTGCGCCTGCGGTGCCGCGAGTT
>CAYOAS010000153.1:0-3478 GCA_964402015.1 uncultured archaeon
AAGCAGGATTTACTAATATATGCGGTTATGAGGGTGAACCATCAGATAAAAGCGTCTGCGAAAATATTAGAAAGCAGGATATAACTGAACCTTTTACGGTAGAACCAGGAAATTGTAACCTAAAAGGGTAAACATATTTAGCGATTTTTTTAAGTTGTTGTCGATAATACTCTATGATCGCGTTTTCTTTATCATCACCTTTTAGCGCAATAAATGATTTCCATCCTTCAGATCCAAATATCTCATTTTTACGTGCGTCCACCTTATCATACGCAAAGAATCTTTGCAGGCCGTTATATTGGAAATTCAACAATATTTCTGATTTCTTTGCGGATTCCATTATTTTTTTCAGCGTAGAATATTTTATCGAATATCCAAATGGGTCAATGAAAAAGAAGGTAGGCGCTAATTGTGAATTCTTTGAAGTAGACTCAAGCAGCTCGTTTATTGCCGAATCAAAATCATCCCTTATATAAAAACATTTAATGTCATTAAGTTTGGTGTAATCAAACACTTTCATTAAATTAGTTATATTTTCTTTTTTTTGCTCGATAATTAACAAAGAAGCATCCTTTTTGTTCTGTTTTATCACTTCGGCTGCAAGAATTGGCGAACCAAAATTTAATTCTCCTTTCTTGTCGCAATACGCCCCACATCCACCAAAACAATCAATATAATTTAGTTTGTGATATTTGCCAAGCATTTTGACCCAGCAATCAAAATACCTCTTGAAAACAGCATGCTTCATTTTTGTTTGATTTTCATATGGCCATACTTCAAAAGGAAATTTTTCTGTCATAACAAGCACTTAATTATTGAAGCGAAATTCCCCCCTCGATTTCGGTTGGAAATAAATCAATCTTTTTTTCGTTTTTCCCAGGCGTTCTTTGCAGCAGCGCTTCTCTTTTCTTTGTTTGCAACTATCCATTGCTTGACTGCATCTTCAACCGCAAGGCTAACGTTTCCCTTTTTCATTCCCATGCGCTTGAACACTTCTTCCCGGAATTCTTTTTCCAAGTCATCTGAGAGCACTATTTGCATTCGACCCATAATATCAGTATGTATATACACATAGCCATTTAAAAGCTTTTGCCACATGAGTTGTGTGTATATGCACACAACGACTAAGAGCCTATCCCAATAGACCTGTTGACCTCCAAGTAATTATTCCGCATGCAATATGCAGCATGGCGAGGTAGGTTTCGGTTTTTTTTGTCCAGCGGATTAGGATTCCGCGAAATCTGTTGAGCCAGCTTATAGTGCGCTCAACTATCCATCTTCTTGCTTTGAAGCGTGCGTTTTTCTTGATGAGTTTTGCTTCTTCTCCACGTGGACGAACATGTAAAGTAAATCCGAACTCGTGCGCGAGTTCTTTCACTTCATCACCAACATACCCTGCGTCAAGGCAGAGGTTTTGTTTTCTTTTCTTTGTTGTTTTTGGTCTTTTGATTTGAATGTTTTCCAATGTGGATCGAGCCAGTTTGACATCGTGGCGATTGGCACCGTCAACAATCAGTCCAAGAGGTATTCCTTTAACATCTACGAGCGTGCTTCTTTTTGTTCCTTTTTTTGCTCTGTCCGTTGGGTTTTTGCCTGTTTTTTTCCCCACCAAGAGGCGCTTTTGTCATTGCCCCGTCCATTGATTGCCATTTCCATCCAATACCTTTGAGTTTGTCGTATTTCAATAATCCGCGTTTCCAAAACTCTTGAAAAACACCCGCTTTTGTCCATTCCATGAAACGCCTGTGCGCGGAAGAATGTTTACAGATTCCTGTCGCGTCAAGTGCATCCCACTGGCAACCAGTACGCAATACGAAGAATATCCCATTCATTGCGTTCCGGTCTGGAACACGCGGATTATGACAACCCAAAGGATGCGGTTTTGGTGGTGGCAACAACGGTTCCATTTGCTCCCACAATTTGTCCGAAATCCGCCACTTATCGTCCTTTACTACTAGTCCCATAACAGTAGTTTCGCAAGTGGTTATGGTTTGAGGTTGTTTTTTTGGGTTTTTTTGTTGTTGATTGTAAGCTGTTTCTTTTGTTTGGGGCAAAATTTTGTTGATGCGCTGGTTGTTTTTTTTTGTTTTGTTATGGGTTTGGCGTGCTGATAACTAGGTGAGCAGGGTTGTGTGGAGTGAACCCCATTTTGGGACATTGAGTTAAGCAACTACCTCCTTTAATTTGTATTGTTGCTCGAACTCAACCGGTGGCATATAGCCAATGCTTGAGTGCAAGCGTTTTTTGTTGTAAACTTCTTCGATAAAGTGTTTGAGGTTGTTGTATGCCTCCTCAAAGGACTCGTACTCGTCCATGTATACTTCTTCGTATTTTACTGTTTTGAAGAAACTTTCTGCGTTAGCGTTGTCGTATGGGTTTCCGCGACGGGACATGCTAATCAAAACGCCGTATGACTCTACTTCTGTAACGTAATCGTTGCTTGCATACTGTGAACCTTGGTCAGAGTGGTGAATCAGTCCTGTCAATTTTGTTTCTTTTCTATCTGCGATCGCCATGTGGAAAGCATCCAGGCATAACTGCGTGTCAATGGTTCTGGATAGTTGCCAGCCCAACGCTTTGCGAGAAAATAAATCCAGAATGCTGGCCAAGTATGCTGTTTGTCCGTTTCCAAAGCGAATGTAGGTAATATCGCCAGCCCAAACTTGGTTCAGGGCAGTGACTTTTATGCTGCGTATTCTATTCGGGTGTACTGGATATTTATGGTTGGAGTTTGTAGTACAAACCCGGAAAGCTTTCCTTTTGACGATTAAACCGTTTTTACGCATTGTTTCCAATACTTTTTTGTGATTGGCTTTTATCCCCCTGCGATGTAGTTCTTTTGTTACGCGGCGATACCCATACTTACGGCAGTCGCGATCATTTTTTACTGCCAAAACTGGTTCCAATAACTGATCTTGTTCAACAGGTTTTTGGACCAGCCAAGATTGAAACGCGTGCCTGCTCACACTGACAAGTTCACAAGCTTTGAATAGCACAAGCTCCCTTTTTTCAGTTTGAATGTTCTGGCAAATCATGGTTTTAACCTCGCGTTTTTTTTTGATTCAGCCAATGCTGCCTGGAGGTTGGCGTTAACCCGCTTGAGGAAATCAATCTCCATAGCTTGTTGCCCGATCTTTTGTTCCAGTCGAGCGTTGCGAGCTTCCTCTCTGACAGCGTTTCCTTTTCCCGCAAAAGCGTATTGCGGGTCGTTGTTATACTCTCTTTTCCAATTCCAGATCAAGTCGTCCTTGATGCCGTGCTCGTTCCCAATCTGCGCTGCAGTTTTTCCAGACTCAAGCTCCTGCAATACAGCCAACTTGAACTCTCTAGTAAAATGTCTTCGATTCAATTTTTTCCCTCCTGAACGGTATTATTATGTATCAAAACTGCTTATCTACTTGTCCCGTTCAGGGGTTCACTCCATGTGAGTGGTTTGGTATGTGTTCATGTCACGCCATCGGGCAAAATGTTTGGTTTG
>CAYOAS010000154.1:0-3463 GCA_964402015.1 uncultured archaeon
AAAACCCCTTGATAAACCAGATTTTGAGGAAGTATTGTTATTTTTAGATAATATGAGTAACAGCGATATGCTGGGTGTGATGGGGTACTTATGTTAACTTCGTTTACTGGTTTTAGCCCTAATTTTAGCGGTATTTCTTCTTGAATTACACAATTGCTTGCCCCAGTATCTATTAGTGCATCACAACTAACTGGTTCTGGGACTGATTTGTTTTCAGCAATTAATTTTTTTTCTATTTCTTCAGGGACTGAAAAATAGATACTTACAATCGGCCCATTTTTCTGAATATCAGTCATCACGTTGGTTAAACAGGGCATACTTTCACAACTTTTTTATTATAATTAGATTTGACGCAAAGTTTTGTGTCTGTTCTATCGCTTCAATTTTTTTAACCAAGAAAGCAGCATTTCCAAAATTTGATATGCCTATTTTTATTGCATCATTCTGAGAATCGTAAACACCAAGAATAGTGTCCCCTTTAATCAAAACAAACTTTCCAGCACTTTCCTCTAATAGTTTTGGTTTTTTCTTAGCAAATGTTTCCATTTCTTTTTTAAGTATTGATTCGTTGACCATATCCAAACACTGTTATAATAGTAATTAGTTATATTTAAATGGGTAACTTTTTCGCATTCCAAACTTAAACAAAAAAAAAGTAGTCGCAGAACCTTTAAACAAAACTCCAATCCAAAAAGAACTAACAACCGAATGCAATAATTACCTCACCAACCTGTTCTGTGACAGAACCGAAAAAAGCAAAAGATTTTAAACAACAAAATACAATTTTTGTCGGGGGAGTGAAAAACTTGTTGGAAAAGGAAGTAATGCATTACTGGCTTTGGGGCGGGGCATATTTTGTTTTGACTTTTTTTTTGGTGGGGTTTGCGATTGTTTTTTTTGTCCAGGGCATATCAATCCAATTGTCTGGCAAGACAGAACTGGCGTTCATTCTGTATTTCATGGGGCCAATACTGATTTTTTTGAGTTATTCCTCGTTCATGAAGGCAAAGGAAAAGATGCACATACTGGAAATGACTCCCTCCTAAAGAAAGCCTTTTTTTCTCATTCAACCAGTTCGTTGAGTTTGCTGTAGCTTGCAGTAATGAAAACATTCGGCGGCTCAACCTTGACCTTTAAGCCGCTGAAATAAATTGTTGCGCGCAAGGAAAGGTTTTTTTGCGCCTCTGCATTCAGCGCGGAAAGCAATTGCTGCATCTTTTCAGTGCTTGATTCAATGCTGTTTGTTTTTGCCTTTCCGCCGAGCGCAATTGAAACGCTTTCAAGCAACTGTGCGCTTGCTGTTTCAAACAACAATTCTTTTGGTTCGCTTTTTTGCGCGAGCGATTCCAGCAATGCAATTGTTTTTTCGTTCCAGGGAAGCATTTTTGCATCGTTGAAATCCAATTGTTTCAGGGTTTCAATCTGCCTGGAAAAAATCTCTTTCAGGTAATTCAATTGTGAAATGCGCTTGTCCAATTGTTCAGCGACAATTTGCAAATCCGAAATCATGAAGTCTGTCGAACCGCGCGCTGCCTTCAGCAGGTCAGCGTCATTCTTTCCGCGCTCTATCAGAATGCTCAATTGTTCTATGATTGAATCAATCTGCTGCACTGCATTCTTTGAAAAAACAGTCTGGTTCAGCTTCAACAACAGCTTGTTTTTCATTTCGCTGTTAATCTGCGCCTGGCCTTTTTCAGTTGCAAAAAAGCGCTTCTCCTGCCTTTGCACCAAACCAAAGGCAATCAAATCTTTTACAGTACGGCTCAATGCGGCGCGCGCGGAATTCAAGCCACTGTAAGCGGAAGAAATCTTGCTCAACAACGCAGTGTATTCAATCCCGGGATTCTGCTTTATGATTAACAAAATTGAATTCTTTTGCGTCACGTTAAAGAATATGCTTGTTGCTATTAAAAAAACTATTCCAAAACAGAAAAAAATTTGCAAACCAAAAAGTGCAAAAAAATTCATTGCCGCTGCAGGCAAAACACTGGCAAAAAAAGAAAACCAAAAACTAGATTAACTCGACTTTTTTCATTTTTTTGTTTATCCAAAAATAGTGCTTTGCCTGCAAACACTGCATTCCGCAACAAAAGCAGCCAATTTAATTGGCTAACCGTTTATTTATATTTATTTCGAATATTATAGAAATATTTATAAACAAAATAGGCAGGATATTTGTATGAAGAAACTTGAGCTTGTTTTTCTTGAGCTTTTCAAGGGATTGCGGACGCAGAAAGAGATAGCCGTTAAACTGGGAATTTCCCTTAGCACAGTGAACAATGCGCTTGAACCGCTTGAAAGGATTGGCGCCATTGAAAAAAGAAAATTCGGTTTTAAGCTTGTGGACAGGGAGAAAGCCCTATTTTTCTGGGCAAGCGCTAGGAACCTGGAAAAAGACATTGTGTTCAGGACAAGGGCAGAACTAAATGTAACAGAAATTGAAAAAAACCTGCCTTCGGAAACAGTGTTTACTGCATTCACTGCATTCAGGCTCAAATTCAAAGAGGCACCGGCAGATTACAGCGAAGTATACATTTATGCGGATGAAGAAGGATTGGCTGAAATCAGAAAAAGATTTCCGCAACGCGCTGGCCCGCCAAACCTTATTGTGCTGAAAAAGACAGAAAAATTCAGAGAGCAAAAAATTGTTCCAGACGAACTATTGTTTGTTGACCTCTGGAACCTGAAAGAATGGTATGCAAAAGAATTCCTGAATGCCTTGAAACAAAAAATGGGGCTGGAAAAATGAGGCAAAAAGAATTCTGGCACGAAAGCCTTACTGAAGAAAGCTGGAAAAAACTCCAGGCCCTGTCAAAAGAAATTGATTTGACTGTAATCGGCGGCTGGAGCGTCTGGCTCTGGACAAAACAGCACAAAAGCAAAGACATTGACATAATTGTCGGCTTTAAAGAACTCGCAAAACTGAAAGAAGAATACATTCTGGAAAAAAACGACCGGTTAAAAAAATACGAAATCAAAACGCAAAGTTTTGACATTGACATTTATGTGCCATTTTATTCAAAACTCACGCTTCCGGCAGAAGAATTGCTGAAAGAAAAAACAAAAATCGAAGGCATAAATACCATAAGCTGCGAAACCCTGCTCATTTTAAAACAAGGGGCAGAAACAGAAAGAAGAAATACAATAAAAGGAAGAAAAGACACCATTGACATATTAACCCTTCTTATATTCGCACCAGTCAACTTTAGCAAATACTTTCAAATATTAAAAAAACACAAAAAAGAAGAATTTGCAAAAGAACTGGAAAAAGAAATATCACAATTCAATCCCGCAGATTCCGAACACTATCTTGGCATAAAATTCCAGGAATTCAACAAAAAGAAAAAAGAAATACTCAAAAAAATAAAAAACGCAAAATAAAGGCAACAACAAAAGAAAAAAGCATCAAACCTATCTTTGACACTTTTTCTTTGAAAAAAAATATAAGTGTGAACCTCCTTGT
>CAYOAS010000155.1:0-3449 GCA_964402015.1 uncultured archaeon
CCCTTTCCCCTGTATATAAAGGAATCTCTTATTTTTGATGGTTTATAAATGTTTGGTTTGAAAAACGAACCATTTTGATTATTTTCGTGATAACCGATTTATTTATATATTATTCCGAACAGAAATTTATCAATTATGAAAACAAAATCGTGGTTTGAAGTTGACAAGGTCGGATTGAAGGAGTTACAACTTGGCAAGCCAAAACATTATGTTGCAAGAGAGCTAATTCAAAACGCTTGGGATGAAAATACTTCTACTTGCCATGTTAATATTGATTTTGATAATGGCACTGTTGTTTTATCTGTTGATGATGATAACCCAGAAGGGTTCAAGAATTTGTCTGATGCTTTTACTTTATTTGGTAAAACTACCAAACGTAAAGACCCATGCAAACGCGGGCGTTATAACCTTGGGGAAAAGCAAGCTTTTAGTATCTGCGATAAGGCGATAGTAGAAACAACCAAGGGAACCATTGTTTTTGATGATAAGGGGCGACACAAATCAAGCAAACATAGGCTTGCGGGCAGTAAAATTACTGTTTGGTTTAAGGCTACAAAACAAGAATTTGAAACGCTCTTGAACGAAGTCAAATCATATCTTGTTCCGAAGGGAATTTTTTTCCTTGTCAATACTGTTGCGACAAATTACAAGACGCCTTTCAAAATAATTGAAGCCACTTTGCAAACTGAAATCGAGCAAGATAATGTTTTGAGAAAGACTAATCGGAAAACAAAGGTATTCATTCACAAAAAGCAAGATAAGGCCAGAATTTACGAAATGGGTTTGCCAGTGCAAGAAATTGATTGTGATTATGATTTGGATGTTCAGCAAAAGATTCCTTTGGGAATTGATAGAGAAACTGTTTCAGTTGCTTTCCTTCAAGACCTTTACGCTGAAGTGCTGAATAACGTTTTTGAAGAAGTAAATGAAGAAAATGCCTCTGCGCTTTGGGTCAGAACAGCAACAAGTGATGAAAGAATACAAAAAGATGCAGTTTCAACTGTTTTGACTAAAAGATTTGGAGAAAAGTTTGTTTCTGCCAATCCTTTTGATAAAAATAGCATTGATGATGCAATTTCCCACGGCTACAAAGTAATTTCCGGCAGCGAAATGAGCGGGGAAGAATGGAATGCCGCTAAAGGTTTTGGTTTAGTTAATTCTTCAAGCGATTTGTTTGGAAGCAATTTTGGAAACGCTGAAAAAGTAAAAGAATTAACTCCAAGCCAAACAAAATTCGCAAAATTAGCAGAAAAAATAGCAAGAGAATGTTTAGTAAAAAATGTTTCTATTGAATTTGTAAAATTACCAGGCGGAGTTGCAGCACAATATGGCAATCATGTTTTGAGTATCAATTTAAGCAGTATTTCAGCAAGCCTATTTGACGATTTCAAAGAAAGCATTGCACTTATCATACATGAATTAGGCCATGAAGTAGGAAACCATACAGAGGCAGTTTATCACGAACTATTGACAAAGATGGCAGCCCATTTGATTGAAATAGCACTTAAAAACCCAAAATTCTTCGAGGAAGTGAGCTAAATGGGCATGATAATTGATGATGTTTTGGAATGTAATTATGACCACGATAACAAACAATGCCAAATGACTGTGCCAGTTGGTGGTTTAAACGGATAAAGAAAACGATAATGAATATGGTGCTTATCCTACCTGTAACCAAAAAAAAATCTATTTAAGCAAAGCAAACTGTTTAGTTTGCGGAAACAAAAAATGCGGACAAATATTCTTTCTACTTGGTTCAAAACAGCACTTACAATTACGACAACAATTAAGCAAGGCCATAAATTTGCTTGAAACTTACGAAGAAATTTCAAAATCTATAATTTTGATGTTTAGAAAAGAAGTAGAAAAAACGGGATTGGTGAAATAATGAATCCTCATTTTGCTGTTGTTCAAAAAAGTTTTTCAACAAAAAAAGTTAATAATAAAACTTACAAATACAAGCGCGGCTTTGTTGCAGTCGGAGGAAAAGACTTGTTGCCCTATATAGGAAAAAGAGTTCAAGTAACAATAAAAAGGTTGAAAGGCGGTAATCGCCAATCGCTAAAAAACGGGTTTCTATTTAAGCGAAAGAGAATCTTTTATCGCCCGCCTCTTTTGCCTTAGTTTCCATTTAAGCGAAAGAGAATCTATTGCAGTTATGATTGTTATATGCGTAACAACAAATAAGGGAAGTGTGGGGGGTATGCAAGAAGAAAAAGGCATACTTGCCCCTTTACCACACTGCTTGTACTACGGCAAGTGCCGCGGCGGGATATAAAATGGGTGGTTTGCTTGTTAATTTAGCGTCTTTCAAAGAAATTGTTATTGAATATGCTTATCCTAATAAGAAAATTGAATTAAAACAACAAATCCTTGATGGAACAATATCTCCAATAATTAAAATAGTGATTAATGGCGAAATAATGGGTTTCATTACGCTTCGGGAAATAATTAAATTAATAGAAGAAAAAAACAACAAAAAAGAGGTGGGATAAATTCGTTTTAAAAGGGATTGGGTTGAAGAAGAAGGCGAAGCAACTGTGAGCGCAAAAGAATATTGCGAATATTGCGGTTGCCCAATAGAAATCTGTTGCGCCAAAAGAGAGCGTTTGCGAACAAAAAAAGAAATTGAAAAATTAATGGAAGAAGAAAAAGAAAAGAACTTTTGCGACAAATACCGAGACATAAATGGTTCTTGCGAAAAAGATTGTAGCTGTGCTTCATGTTTAATTGAAGAATTAAAAAAACGTTTAGAACCAGAAAAAGAGGTGAAAGAATGAATACGCTGTTAATGCTTGTTCCAATGGTTATCGCCGGATTATTGGTTGCAATAACAATATTGCAAGGAAATGTTTTTGAAACAAACGCAAAACTTGCCACAACTAACCAAGATTGTTGGATTCCAATAAACCAAAATAACACTTTTTCATTATTAAAAGTCAAAGCCGACTACAATAATTGCAAAAACTATTTTGAACAACTTGGTTTGGATTTAATTAACCCAGACCCACGCATTGGTGCTTGTTCAACAATAAAACAAACAGAGCCAGAAAAAAAGGGGGGGAAATAAGTGAATTTTGAGTTATGGAAAAGAAAATGGGAAAAAGACATATTTGAAGTGAACAAAGAAATTGACATGAAACAGTTTAGGGAACAAACAACCTTTGTTTTAGATGCACTAAAAGAAGATGGTTTTTTAATAATACAAAAAGCAAAAATAAAGGACTATTTTCCTAAACCAATAATAAGGTTTTTTAAAAAAGGGAAAGAAAAGAAAGAGTATCACTGTGCTAATTGTGGGATTGTTTTTGAAGAAAAGAACGGAATGGTTCAATTTAAAGAGTTAAGTTTTGATACAGAAAAGTGTTACCAAGATTGGAAAAACAATTATGAGCCAGAAAAAGAGGTGAAACAAAAATGAGCAAAGAAAAACGAATTATTGAAGAAAA
>CAYOAS010000156.1:0-3433 GCA_964402015.1 uncultured archaeon
ATATTTGAATATGGCCTTCTTATTGCACAGGCATGCTGATAATGCCCTCTCCAAACGTCCTTATCTAAAAATAAAATATCAACGTCACCAATATAGGTAAATTCACTTTTAATTGTGGGAACGCACAACCAACGAATTGTTTGAGAAGCCCTCTTGTGTGCTATCCATGTACCAAACTTACCAGGAATGCAACATATTTTATATCTATTTTTAAAATGTCTGTCCAAAAAATTCTTTTGAGTAGTAGATAGTCTAAAAGAAGAATCTACAAGAACCTCAACAGTGGAACACTCATTCCAAAATAAGGTGGAGACAATGTAAGGAAGTACAAAAATGTGGTACTTCCCTGTTGCACAAGTAAAAAAGTTTATTACATTCGGCCCCATTTTTTCCCTGTATTCGCATATAGAGCATTAATCAACCTTCGATGTTTATATAACGCAATATTTTTAGCACATACCTCCGCAGAATGGTACTGCCCAGGCTCAACCTCTTTTGGGTGCTGTAGATGAATCATGGTTGTCCTGTCGCTAATTTCAACAATCCTGTTTTTGTGACGGGCTGCTCTACGTCTTAAATCGCTGTCCTGTGCTCCCCACCCAATAAACTGTTCTTCCAAACCACCAACTGTACACAGCCACTTTTTCTTGGTGGCATGGCAACACCCGTCCCCGTAAGGTTCTCTAACTTCCTTGGCTGCTGTCAATAAGTCATTATATTTTTCGCCAACAGTCTCCGGAGTAACACCATAAAAAGATGGGTTATTATGTAGTTTGTATGTTCTGCAACAAACAAATACGTTATTGTGCGTCAAAATATCGCATATTGTAGAAAAAAAGTTTTTATCAAAAATTTGATCTGCATCGGTCATACAGATGTACCTAGTTATTGCCGCTTTTAAACCAATATTAACAGCGCGAGCCTTGTGAAAAACTTTGGTATGTCTATTGACTCTAATAACCTTTTGCCAGGGATATTTTGAGACTATTGGAATTGTGCTTCCAAAATCAACAACGATAACCCATGGTACATAAGAATTGGCGGCAATAGATGCAAGACAATAATCTAGGTTTTCCTGCCTATTTTTACAAGAAATTATTGCTGTTATTTTCATTGTACTCCCAACCTCTGTAAAATTGAACAAATCCTCTCCGCTGTTTTTCCATCCCACAGCGGAATCCTACAAATTGTCCTCTCAGGTATATTATCAAGAAAACTTGTTACTTTTTCAACAATTGTTTGCTTATTCGTGCCAATTACTTTATTAGTTCCAAGAACCTCTGTTACCCTTCTTTCAGTGTTTTCCCGAAGGGTAAAACAAGGAATACCCAAATATGACGTTTCTTCCTGAATACCACCTGAATCGGTGACAACACAAAGGCTATTGTACTGCAACTCTAAAAACCCCAAATAACTAATAGAGTTATGCATCCGAAGACCTTTTGTTGGGATATTATACTCGCCAATTTTATTCAAGGTGTTCGGATGACAAATAAAAATAACTTCTTTCTTTTTTGAAATCTCATGAAAAGCTTCAAAAATTCCTGTTAACTTTTCCTTGTCATTTACATTTTCCTGCCGATGAACTGTCGCAAGAACATAGTCTGTAAATTTTGGTTTTCTAGAAATTACTGTGCAAATGTGCTTGCTCAAAGTGTCAATCATAATGTTCCCAACCCGCCAAATCTTACCAGTTGGAACACCTTCTTTCAACAAAAAACTATCAGCATCACCAGAATGAGTGAACAAAACATCTGATAGTTTATCTGTGATGACTCGATTTACTTCCTCAACCATTTGCATGTCATGAGAACGCAAACCAGCCTCGATATGAACAAGTGAAACACCCAATTTGTTTGCGGCTAAAGCCCCTGCTAACGTTGAGTCTACATCACCAACAACCACAACAAAATCTGGTTTTTGCATTTTAATATAACAGGCAATATCACCAATCATGCCGCCAAGTCTGTGTGCTAAACTGCGTGATGCACCACCAGCACACAAATTTACATCTGGTTCTGGAATTTCTAACTCCTCAAAAAACACCTTTGACATTTCGTAGTCATAATGTTGCCCAGTGTGAACCAAAAACGTGTCTATTCCAACCCTTTTACATTCTCTAATTAGGGGAGCAACCTTGACAAAATTTGGTCTTGCGCCAACAACAATTAGTAACTTCATGGTGTATCTTTCAGTTTATTTTCAAGGATTGCTTCAAAATTTTTAGTGATAACATCCCAAGAAAACCGTTCCTGTGATGCTGTTTTTAAGCCATTTACAACTAATCTTTTCCTTGTTTCTTTGTCTTTTACCAACGATAAAATTGCCTGTCTAATGCTTATCACATCCCGTCTAACAACAACAGCATTTTCCCCTGACACAACGTAATCCTGATTTCCACCATTATTAGTGGTAATCAAGGGAACACCACATGCCATTGACTCCAACTCAACAAAAGAAAATCCCTCAAAAAGATTGGCGACAACACAGATATCTGCTTTATTATACACCTTGTACATGTCTTTTTGAGCAATCCCACCGGACATGCAAAAAGTTTTTAGTTTTGTTCCCAACAGTGCCTGCTCAATAACTTGTTTTCCTTTCCAGGGACGATTTGAGCCCATATAAACAACGTGGTATTCTTTTTTTATTGATGTGTCTCGTCTAAAATGTTCTGGATTTACTCCACCACCAACAATTGGAGACACGTAATCCAGTTTAACATACTTTTTTATGTAATCTTGGGTAAATTTTGAATTTGAAATCAGATAAAAATTTTGTCTTAGCGCGGCAACGGGAATCTTCGGATTTTTGTACATTGCCTCTGGAGCTAAAACCCAAAATGCTTTTACCTTTGCTTTTGCTTTTTGTGCTATTGGATATTGTTCGGCAAGATTAAAAAGAACAACATCAAAACTTTCCTTGCCAAGAGTACTTATTGGCAAAACTTTTGGACAAGGCAACCAGGAAACTTTCTTGCCCGCTGGAGTAAAAATTGTCACATCATGATTAAAAGAAAGTCGATAGGATATTTCAAGAATCCTCCTAATTCCACCAATAGCGTCCTTAAGATGTGGTTCTATAAAAGCAACCTTCATTGCTACCTTCCGCCCCCCGAATGCAACTTTTTATACAGTGCTCTTGCTTTGTTACGCGCTCTTGCAACATTCATTCCTGATGCCTTTACACTGGCTTCTCCATAATGAAAAACGAAAGAATCCAGTCGCCAAACAAGATTCAGTCCACGTTTGCTAGCACGATACATAAAATCACTTTCCTGTCCATAAAAATGAAATGCTGAATTAAAACCACCTAATTCAGACCATAAAGACTTTTTAAACAAAAAACAAAAACCAGACAGTGGTGTACGACTAATAACCTCCTTCTGGTATGTTTTTAATGACTTCGCATAACTATTAATTTTTTTTTGTTG